>DASZCV010000048.1:0-4098 GCA_035942755.1 Thermoleophilaceae bacterium | reverse complement strand
GTCCGGGGGCGGGAGCCCCCGGTGACCTCCCCGATAGTGTGAAGGGCTGATGCAGGCATCCCCATACGGCACATCGGTCAAGGACTTCAGGGACGCTCAGGTCCCCCGATTCGTCCGGATCGACGTGCCGCTGCTGCTGGCGGTGCTGGGCCTCGTGGCGTGCTCGCTCTACACTATCGGCACCGCCACGCAGGACGACATCAACGGCAGCCCGTACTACTTCGTCATCCGCCAGGCGGCGTACTGTGCGGTCGGCCTGACCATGATGATCCTGATCTCCCGCTTCGACTACTCGCGGCTGCGCGAGTGGCGCGCGGGCCTATATGGCCTCTTGATCGCAGGCATCCTGCTCGTCTACGCGCTCGGCTCCGCCTCCCGCGGATCCAAGCGCGCGATCGAGCTGCCGTTCTTCCAACTGCAGACCTCCGAGCTGGGCAAGGTGTTGCTGATCCTCACGCTGTCGGCGTTCATGGTCGATCGCATCCGGCATCTCGGAGACCGGGAGACCACAAGCCGCGTCATGCTGATGGCGCTGATACCGGCCATGCTGGTGGTGGCACAGCCCGATCTCGGCACCGGTCTCGTGTACATCAGCATCGCGCTCGCGACGCTGTTCGTCGCGGGCACGAAGTGGACCCACTTCGCCGCGCTCGGGGCCCTCGGTGCCACGGCCATGGCCGTCGTGCTGATCGCGGCGCCCGCAGTCGGCGTCCAGATCCTCAAGCCCTATCAGATGGACCGCCTGACGGCGTTCGTGAACCCGTCTGAGAACCCCGCCAAGGAGGGCTATCAGCAGACCCAGTCGCTCGTGGCCATCGGGGCCGGAGGCAAGACCGGCCGCGGTGAGCAAGCCACCCAGACCAAGCTCGACTTCCTGCCCGAGCACCACACCGACTTCATCTTCTCCGTGGTGGGCGAGGAGTTCGGCTTCATGGGGGCGGCACTGGTGCTGTCCCTCTTCGCACTCCTGATCTGGCGCTGCCTGCGCATCCTGACCATGGCCAAGAACCTCTACGGCACCTTGATCGCCGGAGGGATTGTTGCCATGCTGATGCACCAGATCTTCGTGAACGTGGGCATGACCATCGGGATCATGCCCATCACCGGCGTCACGCTGCCGCTCATGAGTTACGGCGGCTCATCGGTGCTTGTCACCTTCATGGCCATTGGCCTCCTCCAGTCGATCCACGCGCAGGCGCGCGAGACGGCGTTCGCCAAGGGCCGAGATCTAGCGATATGAAAAGGGACTCCAGCCACACAGACACAGATACGGACGAGGGCATGCGCGCTCGATCCGGGCTGGGCCCCCGGAAAGGAATCTTTGAGAAAGCAAGTGCTCGTCACGGTTGCCCGTGGCGAAACCAAGGTCGCCATCCTCGAGGCGGAGGGAAGCCCCGCCACTGAGGTAGCCGAGAAGCCTCGCGGCCAACGCGGATCCCGCGCGCGGAGTCCGGAGACCGGGCCAGAGGCAGCCGGCGAGCCGAAGTGGCGCGTCGGGGAGCTGTATGTCGAGCGGCGCGGGTCGCGCTCGATCGTCGGAAACGTCTACAAGGGAAAAGTGGACAACGTGCTCCCCGGCCTCGAGGCCGCCTTCGTGGACATCGGCTTGGACAAGAACGGCTTCCTGCACGCCGACGACGTCGTCATCCCCGGCGTGGAGGTGGCCCGCCGCGGACGCACCGGCGGAAAGGGACAGCGCATCGCCGAGCTGCTCAAGCCGGGCCAGGAAATCCTGGTCCAGGCGGTCAAGGACCCGCTGAAGACAAAGGGCCCAAGACTCTCGATGCAGCTCTCGATTGCCGGTCGCTACCTGGTCTACGTGCCGCAGGGCGAGGGCATCGGCGTGTCGCGCAGGCTCGATGACCGCGAGCGTGACCGCCTGCGCAAGCAAGCCTCGGGGCTCGACCTGCGCGAGGGCGGGGCGATCATACGCACCGCTGCGCAGGGTGCCGAGCGCGAGAACTTCGAGCACGAGATCAAGTACCTGCACAAGCTGCACGAGGTGCTGCAACAGCGCGCGCAGGACACTCCCGCGCCCGCGATGGTCTTCCAGGAGGCGGACCTCTCCGTGCGAGTGGTGCGCGACATCTTCTCGAAGCAGTTTGAACGCGCGATCGTCGATGACCCGCAGCAGCACCACCGGCTGCAGTCCTTCTTCACCCGCACCGCGCCGGAGCTGCTCGAGCGGCTGGACCTCTACAAGGACGACAAGAACCCGCTGTTCGAGAGGTACGGCGTCGACGCGGCCATCCAGTCGACGCTGAGCCGCCGCGTGGATTTGCGCTCGGGCGGCTACCTGATCATCGACTACGCCGAGGCCCTGACGGTCATCGACGTGAACTCGGGATCGTTCACCGGTCGCGGGAAGGGCGCGCGGCTCGAGGACACCATCACGAGGACCAACCTCGAGGCCGCCGACGAGGTCGTCGCGCAGCTGCGTTTGCGGGACATCGGCGGGATCATCGTCATCGACTTCATCGACATGTCGCGCGCTCGCAATCGCGACGCCGTGCTCAAGACGCTCCGCAAGGCTCTCGATGAGGATCGCACGAAGACCTACGTCGTCGAGATCTCGCCCCTCGGCCTGGTGGAGATGACCCGCCAGAACGTCACCGAGGGGGTCCGCGAGATCCTCACGAAGACCTGCCCCACCTGTGAGGGCGAGGGCGTGGTGCTCTCCGAGGAAACCGTTTCGATCGATGTCGAGCGGAGGCTGCGCGAGCTTGCGGCTGAACGGCCCGACACCGAGGCGTTCCTCATCGAGCTGCACCCGCGAGTGGCGGCGCTGCTCGCCGGCGGGCCCGGACGTCCATTGCTCGAGATAGAGGCCGAGACCGGCAAGCACTTCCATTTCGAGGGCTCGGAGGCACTGCCGATCGACCATTTCGCCGTGAGCCTCGAGGGCTCGCGGGAGGCGGTGGAGGAGCGCGCCCTGCCGTTCATCGAGGGCGAGGAGGTGCTCGCCACCATCGAGGAGCCCCACATGTACAACGAGGACGACGCCGTGGCCAAGCTGGGCGGCTACGTGATCTCCGTGGCAGGCGCCGGGCGCCTCATCGGCAAGAAGACGCTGGTCCGAATCGAGAAGGTGGGCCGCTCCGCCGCCTCGGCGACCCTCGTGGAAGGTGCAGGGATCGTGGATGCCGTGCAGAGCAACGGCACGGGCGACGTCGCCCACGGCGAGGAAAAGCGCCCGCGCGGGCGGGGACGCGGCGGCCGCGGCCGGCGGCGGAAGCCCGCCGAGGCCGAGTCGAAGGGCGGGGATTGAATGTCCTCCGGTAGGAGGTAGGTGGACGCCGGGGCATGGCGCCCGCCTCCCCGCCGGGCGCCCGCCTCCCCTCCCGGCGCCAGCCCGCCTAGACGAGCTGCCGGTCGCCGGTAGCGAGCCTGCGCAGCCTGAGCCCGCCGGCCAGGATCACCATCCCGGCTTGCGAGACCGCGGGGGCGTCCCGTCCCCGCACTGGGCACTTCCGCCGACGTCGCCATTGCCGCCCGCGCCACGGTCGCTGGAGTTGCGGCCCCCGCCGCCATCGTCGTCGCCGTCATCGTTGTCCCCGCCGTCATCGCCTCCGTCTCCCGGATCAGGTGATCCCGGGCCACCAACGGTCGGAGCGACCGCGCGTGACTCGGAGGCCCCGGCGGTGATCTTCGCCGGGGCGCTGTCGGTGGCCGGAGCTGGACCGGCAGGATCCCGAAGTTGGGATCGATCACGTCCGAGCTGGTCATCTGGGTCGGCGCCCGTCCGCGACAGGCCCGAGAGTGCTGCTCGAGCTCACCGCCTGGATCTGGTGCAGGGCGCTGGTCCCGCCGCCGACCGTGACCCTTATGCGTCTCATCTTCTGGCGGCGCCGAGCTTTCTGGACGGATGTTCGATGTACGCGGGCGACCGAACGCGTTCTCATGTGCGGAGGAGATGAGCATGAGATCGCATGGCGCTGCTGCCGGCCAGGCCGAGGCTGGACCTCCAGCGTCGAGGCGTCTACTCGCAAGGCTTACCGACGAGCGGCTCGTGGCTCTCATCCGTCGCGGGAATGAGTCCGCCTTCGAGGAGCTCTTCGACCGCCATAGCCGCGGCGTCCTCTCGTTCTGCAGCCGGGT
>DASZCV010000047.1:0-4913 GCA_035942755.1 Thermoleophilaceae bacterium | reverse complement strand
AAGCTGTTCACCCTCCCTTCGTAGCGCCGCTCGCGCGCTCGGCGGCCACCGCCGGGCAGACCGCGGACATCCCGGCGCTTGTGGACGGAGCCTTCCTCGCCGCCCTCGGACCCCCCGGGGGACCGGCGTTCGTGGACTTTCCCCTCGACGTGGTCTTCACGGAGTGCGCTGCACATGCCGACGTCCCGGTTTCTGCCCCCGACCTTCGCGAGCCGTCTCCGGCGGGAGGGATCGAGCACGCCGTGGCGCTCCTGAACGGCGCACAGCGGCCGGTGATCATGGCCGGCACCGGTCTTTACTGGGCGCACGGCGAGGACGCGCTGCGCGCGCTGGCCGAGGAGCTTCGCATCCCCGGTGTTCCTGAACGGCCTGGGAAGGGGCTGCCTTGCAGCGGATCACGAGCTGCTCTTCTCGCGCGCCCGCAGCGTCGGCCTGAAGCAGGCCGACGTGGCGCTGGTGGTCGGAGTGCCGATGGACTTTCGCCTGGGCTTCGGCGGGTCCTTCGGGGCGGAGACCCAAATCGTGGCGATCGACTCCGCCAAGCCGGATCGCTCTCCGCCCCGGCGCCTGGCCGTCGAGCTCTACGGCGCGATCTCCTCCACCCTCGACGGCCTCCGCGAGGGTGCGGGCGCCGGCCCGGATCGCTCGCCCTGGCTCGCGACCCTGCTGGAGACCGAGAACGAGCGGCGCGCCGCCGAGCAGGCGGAGATGCTCGACGACCGCGCCCCACTTCACCCCATGCGCTTGCTGCACGAGGTGACGAGGATCCTCGAGCGTGACGCCGTGGTGATCCGCGACGGCGGGGACTTCGTCTCCTATGCCGGCAGGGTCATCGACAGCTACCGGCCCGGCTGCTGGATGGACCCCGGCGCGTTCGGCTGTCTCGGGACGGGGCCGGGCTACGCCCTCGCGGCCAAGCTCGCCGATCCCGGCCGGCAGGTATGCCTTCTCATGGGAGACGGCGCCTTCGGATTCTCGGGCATGGAGTTCGACACGTTGGTGCGTCACCGGATCCCCGTCGTGGCAGTGATCGGCAACAACGGGATCTGGGGTCTCGAGAAGCACCCGATGGAGCTCCCCTACGGCTACTCGGTGGCGGCGGACCTGCAAGAGGGTTGCCGCTATGCCCGGGTGGTCGAGGCGCTCGGCGGGCACGGTGAGCTCGTCGAGCGCCCCGACGCGCTGCTACCCGCGCTCGAGCGCGCCTTCGCGAGCGGCAGGCCGGCCCTCGTGAACGTGATGACAGATCCGCGGGTGGCCTATCCGCGCCGCTCAAACCTGGCCTGAGGAAGCGCTGCCACAAATAGAAACCGCCCGCTTGCGCGGGCGGTTTCGACGGCCCCGTCAGGACGGGCAGGGGTACGTGCCATGAAAGGGCCTTGTGGTCCGGGCGGCGGGAGGCGCCGTAAAAACGGCTATCGCCCGAACCTATGTACTGGGAAATGGAGGGCCGGCGGTTGACCGCGCGGCTTCTTCGTACCCAGCGATCTCCACTATAGCTGGCCGAGGGGGGATGCGCATTAAAACTTTCGTCTAACCCGCCTCCCCCCGGGCACCTAACCCCCCGGTGGACGCCTCCAGTGCCACTCCATGGAGGATGTCGGCCTCGCTTGCCTCCATCGACTCGAGTCCGAACGCGCGCATCGACTCGACGAGGATGACTGCGCCTGCCACGATCGTGGGAGCGCGATCCGGGGGAAGCCCCGGCACTTCTCGGCGCTCCTGCAACGGCACCGCGGCCAGTCGCTCGAGCATGCCCTCACACCTCGCCAGCCTCAGCCGGTAGCCGTGGGTCCGGGATGGCACATACGAGTCGAGCTCCTGGTCTATCGCCGCGAGCGTGGTGGCGGTGCCGGCCACGGCGATGCCCTCGTTCACGCCGGCGCGGACCTCCTCCGGGTTGTCGGCGGCCACGATCGCGCCGGCCGCGCGGGCCAGCGCCTCGACCTCCTCGCGCGCGGGCGGATCGCTCGAGATGTGGCGCTCTGTCTGCCTCACGGAGCCGAGGCGCGTGGACACGTGGAACTCGGGCGCCTCACCCGGCCTGCCGACCACATACTCGGTGCTTCCTCCCCCGATGTCCACGACGAGCGTGGGCTCGGCACCGTCCCTCGCGGACGTCGCCCCCAGGAACGTGAGGCGCGCTTCCTCCTCGCCGCTGATCACCCGGATGTCGAAGCCCGAGCGCTCGCGCAGCCCTCGCTCGAACTGCTCGCCGTTGTCGGCGTCACGCACGGCGCTGGTGGCCACCCCGACCCTGCGCTCGGCGCCGTGCTCCTCGGCGATGTCGCGGTAGCGAGCAAGCATGTTGAAGACGCGCTCCATCGCCTCGTCGGCAAGCCTCCCCGTGGCATCGACCCGCTCCCCCAGCCGCGTCACATGGGTTTGTCGCACGACCTCTTCGAGGGCACCGTCCGGGCCGGCGTCGGCCACCAGCAGGCGAGTCGAGTTGGTGCCGAGGTCGGCCACCGCGATCCGTTGCCCGGGTCCCATGCGGCGCAACGCTACCCTCGCAGCATGTTCGGCATCGCCAAGACGCGGCAGGAGGTGCAGCCGCCCACCGATGTCAGGGCGCTCGCGGACATCGTCCTGCGTGACTGGCGCGGCCAAGACGTAAGGCTCGGGGACGTGTGGTCGGAGAACCCGGCCCTGCTCGTCTTCCTTCGCCACTACGGCTGAGCGTTCTGCCGGGATCACGCGGTCCAGTTGAACCGCGACCGTGGGAGCTTCGCCGAGGCCGGCGCGCCGCTGGCTGTCATCGGCCAGGGCACTCCCGCCAACGCCGCCTGGTTTCGCCGGGAGTTCGACCTCGACATCGACCTGCTGGTGGACACCGACCGGCGCGCGTACAGGGCAGCCGGCGCGAAGGTCGCCACCGCCGGCGAGCTGCTTGCGCCGAAGGTGGTGGTGCGGGGCGTACGCCGCGCGCTCGCCTCGGGGGTGAGCCAGGGCAGGACCGTGGGTCACCCGGCCCAGCTCGGCGGGCTCATGCTCGTCACGCCCGACGGCGCGGCGCCATGGGTGCACCTCTCCGACGACGCCAGCGACTATCCGCCCAACGGCGAGGTCATCGAGGCGGTCCGTAACGCTCTCGCGGGACGCTGACCCGCGAGACCTGCTGCTTGACGCAGACGCCCCGGTTGCTAAATTCCATGGTCGCGACGCGGGGTGGAGCAGTCAGGTAGCTCGTCGGGCTCATAACCCGAAGGTCGCGGGTTCGAATCCCGCCCCCGCTATAGGAAGAAGCCCCGCAAAAGCGGGGTTTTTTCGTTTCTAGTGTCAGCCGGGCCGGCCCGCGAGGGGCCCAATAGGGGCCCAATTTTTTTTGGAACCTGCAATACCGCCGCGCCTTGCGAACCAGATTTAACGAGGATCCGAGCCGCCGATTCTTTGGGTGGGGCCGATGAGTCTCCGAGTCAAGGGGCGAGTCGGTCGAGGAACTGGCGCGGGGTGAGCACCGACGGGGTGCGATCGGCGAGCCCGAGGAGATGTCGGTCGCCGGAAACGAGGTAGTCCGCGGCGGCGGCCCGTCCGAGCTCGAGGAGATAGTCGTCGTCCGCGTCGGGAGACACCGGCCGCGGCTGGTCGGAATCGTCGAGCATCACGGCTCCCTCAGCGAGTCCATCTACGAACTCATGGGCGAGCGCTGGGGCGACCCATGGGCGGAGCTTTGGTCCTGTCAGCACGTCGCGCAGCTCGCCGAGCAGCGTCGGGCTGGCTACGAGCTCGAAGCGGCCGTCGATCCACGCGGCGACGATCTGGCGCGGCGGCCCCGTTGAGATCGCTGCGGAAACCAGCACGTTCGCATCGAGGACGACGCGCACGCGCCGTTAGCTGCGTTTGCCATGCTGCTCGCGGCGCAACGCGTGGAGCTCCTCGTTGGCCAGCTCCATGGCGGCCTCGGCGCCGAGCGTCTCGCCGGCCTCGCGTGCCTGTTGCTCCAGCGCCGCGGCCACGCGCTCGCGACCTCCGGCCAGCTGCAGGTATCGCTCGTAGGAGAGCACCACCGCCTCGGGACGACGCCGCGCGCCGATTACCACCGGGTCGGCCTGGGCTCCGTCCTGGCGAAAGCGCTCAAGCAGCGCGGGCAGCTGCGCGCGGATCTCCCGGGTGGCCAACACGTCATGGGGTTTCCGAGCCATGAACACAGCGTAACACGAACGTGTACACCTAAGGGAACGCGTGCGCGAGCGCGGGCGTACCAGACCCTGGAAGAACCCCCTGAAAGACCCTCGGAGGTGGATTCCGGGGTTCCTTTCGGATTTCGTGGCCGCCACCCCGCTGGTAGAGGGGAAGTGAGTCCGCCGGGATCCTTGACCACGCTCCCCCAACGAGTTGGACGATCGTGGTAGTCGGTCGTCTGGTCGCGACTAGCGTTCGCGTGGAGCTTCGTCGAGTCGACCACGATCACGCCGCTCTCAAGCAGCCCCGCATCGCCGCACAGCGAGAGCACGTCCGCGAACACATCCGCAAGCGCCGCCTCGTGGCGCTGGCGAAAGCGCGCGATCGGCGTGTGGTCGGGACGCTGGTTAGCCGCGATCACCCGGTAAGCGATGTCCTCGACGCACTCCCGCTCGATCACGCGCGAGGAGCGCTGACCCTTCGCATAGCCGTAGAGCAGCAGCGCCAGCATCATCGCCGGCTCGTGCGCCGCGCGACCGTGCCCGTCTTGGCGGTAATCGGCATAGAACGCTGAGAGATCCATCTGCTCGACCGCCGCCAGCACGAACCACGCGAGGTGGTCCTCCGGCAACCAGTCGTGCAGGCTCGGCGGCATCAAGAGCACCTGCTCACGATCGCACTCCAGGAAGTTCTGGGGCATGATCCAATCGTCCTCCGCACTCCGGACGCCACCGCCCTTTGTGCAACAGCCACGCACAGAAGGGGCACCCTCCAGCGGCCGGGTTCACGGG
>DASZCV010000046.1:0-15653 GCA_035942755.1 Thermoleophilaceae bacterium | reverse complement strand
GCACTACCTCGTGGGGGACTACGACAGCTCGGAGGGAGTGTTCGCCAACCTCTTCACGGGGGCGGGTCTCGTCTGGATCGGCGGCGTGGTCGGCGGAGCGGCGGCAGTGCTCCTGTGGGCACGCTGGCGGGGATTCTTCGGCCTCGGGTTGCTCGACCTGTGTGCCCCGTCGCTCGCGCTCGGCAACGCGATCGGCCGAGTGGGATGTCAGCTCTCGGGTGATGGGGACTATGGGAGGGCCACGGACCTGCCGTGGGGCATGGCATATCCGGAGGGCACCGTGAAGACGCTCGAGGAAGTGCACCCGACCCCGGTCTACGAGACGGTGGCGATGGGCCTTGCGGCGCTCCTGCTCTGGCGCCTGCGCGAGCGGATGAGGCCGGGCGCGCTCTTCGCGCTCTACCTGGTGCTGGCAGGCGCCGAGCGGCTGCTCGTGGAGTTCCTGCGTCGCAACGAGGACGTGCTGCTCGGCCTCACGGAGGCCCAGTTGATCAGCCTCGCGATGATCGCTGCCGGCATGGCGTGGCTCATGCGGCTTCGCGGCGGGCTGGCCGCGCCCGAGCCTCGCCCGGCCTGAGCCGCCACGGCAGCGCCGTGCCGGCTGCGGCGGCCAGGCAGAGCGCCAGCGCCACCGAGGCGCCCGCGGCGCTGCCGAGGTGGTGTGAGGCGTACAGGCCCGCGAGGCCCGCCGCGGCCGCGAGGGTCGCCCCACTGAGCATCGCGGCGCCGGGTCTCGTGGCGGCCCTTCGGACCGCCACGGCCGGCGCCACCAGCACGGCCAGCACCAGCAGGCTCCCGAGGCCCCGGACCGCCACCGCCACGGCCACGGCCAGGAGCATGAACAGCGCCAGCCGTACCGCGCCCGGTCGCACCCCAAGCGCTGCAGCCCCGGGAGCGTCGAAGGCCACGGCGCACAGCGGCCGGTGCAGCGCGGCCAGAGCGCCCGCGCCCAAGACGGCGAGTGCGAGGGCGGAGATCAGATCCGTGTCGGTGATTCCCAAGGGGTCGCCGAACAGCAGCTCCTCGAGCCGAGGCGGCGCATCCGGCGCGAGTGCGAGCAGCGCGCCGAGGCCGAACATGCCTGTCACCACCACCGCTGTCGCCGAGTCGGCGCCCACCCGCGGGTCGCGGCTGGCGAGGGCAACGCAGCCAGCTGCGAGGGCAACGCCTCCCAACCCACCGAGCACCAGCGGGATGCCCGCGAGCGCGGCCAGGACCAGGCCGGGCAGCAGGCCGTGCGCCAGCGACTCGGCCGGGTAGCTCAGGCGAAAGGACGTGACCCAGAAGCTGAGCGCACCGCAGATGCCCCCGAGCAGCACCACCTCCGCAGCGGCCCGGCGCCAGATGCCGGAGCGCAGCGGGTCAAGGACGAGGTCGGTCAGGTCCAAGTGCGATCAGTGCTCGTGGTGCTGGACGGTGACTGCCCGCACGGCCGTGTCCCCGCTGCCCTCGAGCACCACGATGTCGCTGCCGTAGGTGGCCTCGAGCACCTCGCGGCTGAGCCACTGGGCCGGGGCCCCGAAGGCCACCTGCCGCCTGTTCAGGCACAGCACGAGGTCGAACAGGCGCGCGCTCTCCACGTCGTGCGTGGATACGAGCAGGGTGCGGCCCTCCGCGCGCAGCTCGCCGAACACCGCCGTGATCCGCTCCGCGCTCGCCGGATCGACGCCGGCGAAGGGCTCGTCGAGAAGCAGCACGGCAGCGTCCTGTGTGAGTGCGCGGGCAAGGAGCACCCGCTGGCGCTGCCCCCCGGAGAGCTCGCCGAATCGCACGCCCGCCTGCCCCTCCAGGCCGACTCGCCCGAGCGCCGCCAGCGCCGCGCGGCGCTGGGATCGTCCCGGCGGGCGCCACCAGCGGCCGTCGGCGAGCGATCCCATGAGCGCCACGTCGAGAGCGCAGACGGGGAAGTCCAGGCGGGTGCGCTCGGTCTGCGCCAGATACGCCGGCCGGCCTGCCACCCGGACGCGGCCGGCCAGCGGCTGCAGCTCGCCAAGCAGCCCCCGGAAGAGCGTGGTCTTGCCACCGCCGTTTGGCCCCAGCACGCACAGGGCCGCTCCCGGGGCGACTTCGAAGTCCACACCTTCGAGCGCCGGCTCGACCCCGTAGCCCAAGGCCAGGCCTTGGGCCTCCACGGCGGGCCTGCCAGTCACCATCAGGTGCCCACGGCGGGCGCCCGTAGTCCGGTCAGCAGTGCGCACGTTCCGTAGCCGGCCGCGCCGAGCACCGCCACGGCGGGACCGGGTGGGACGTCGAGCCAGAGCGAGAGGTAGAGGCCGAGCACGGCGAGGCAGACCGCTATCGCCACGGAGCCGAGCAGCAGCGACGGGACGTCGCCGGCGAAGCGCCGTGCCACCGCGGCGGGAACCACGAAGAGCGAGCTCACGAGCAGCGCCCCAACGGCGGGAAGCGCCGCCACCGCGGCAAGCGCCACCGAGCCGAGGAGCAGGACGTCGGCGCGCCGCACCGGCAGCCCGAGCGCGCTCGCGGCGTCGGGATCGAAGCCGACGGCCGCCCACGTGCGGCCGAAGAGGATCGTGGCGGCCAGCGCCAGCGCCGCCGCGGCGCCCGAGAGCGCGAGGTCCGCTCCGCTCAGGCCGATCGCCGTTCCGAAGAGAAGGCGGTCGACGGCCGCCCCCGACTCGAAGACGTCGCTGGCCAGCACGATCCCACCGCCCAGTGCGGCCACCAGCAGCAGGCCCGTGGCGCTGTCGCCGGGGTCTCGCGTGGAGCGTCCGGCACGCTCCACCCCGCACGCGTATGCCGCCGCGGCCGAGAGCGCCGCCAGCGTGGCGCTGAACCCGGTGGCGTCCGCCACCACCAGGGCTGGAAAAGTGGCGGTGCCAACCGCGTGAGCGAAGAAGGCCAGCCGCCGGAGCACCACGAAGGCACCCAGCAGGCCGCCACAGGCCGCCAGCAGGGTCAGCTCCGCGAGGGCCGTCCGGGTCAGCGGCAGTTCAAGCAGGTCGAGCGGCGAGGGCAGGGCGCCTGGGTCCACCACCCAAGCGTAACGAGAATCATTCTCGCAAGAGAGACGCCCGCGGAGGTCGGCACAATTGCCTGTGAAAAGGACTAAAGGTTCCGCCATCACCTGCCGATCGAAGGTAAGACAGAACCACGACATGCGTGCTTCCAAGGCCTACATCGCCGGAGTCGGAACAACGGGCGTGCTCGTGGGCTCCGCGCTGCTCCTACTGGTGGTCGTCAGCACGCTCGTCGCCTTCCAGGGCTGGCCCGGCACCGGCCTCGAGGACGACATCGAGAGCCTCGTGGTGGACAGGCCCGAGCGGCAGCCCGTCGAGGGCCCGGTACGGGTGGCGCTCAACGCCGCATCCGCGGCGGCCGCCGTTGCGCAGGCGCCTGCTCCCCGAAGCGCAGCGGCCGGCGGGGCGGGCGTGGCGCCGCCCCGCGGCGTCGTCGATGCGCGGGACGCCTCTTTCGTGCCACCACTCCCCGTGGACCCCAATCGTGGCGAGGGCTTCCGCGAGCCGGACGGCGAAGTAGATCCAGGCGACCCCCAGCCTCCAGACCCAGGGCCACCGAGAGAGCGGGGCGGGTTACTGCCCGATAGACCGCTGACCGCGCAGGTCAACGAGGTCACCACCGGCCTCGGCAACACGACGCAGAGCGTGACCGACGGCCTCGGCTACACCGTAGGGGGGTTGAACCCCCTGCTCGGGAACACCGTGAGCGACGCCGGCCGGGCGCTGGCTGACCTCATTCGCAGTCTCGGCCAGCCGCGCCGCTGATCGCGCTTCCGGTTTCCGCGCGGGGCGGCCATGTTCAATCCGCCCGCGCGCGCGTAGCGTCTGCGATGAAGCGCAGCGAGAGGTTCTGCACCTCCGGGTCGTGCTGCAGCGACCGGTGATGGCCGCCCGGGAAGAGGATCAGCCGCTTGGGCTCCTGAGCGGCCGCGTGAAGCTCCTCGCTCACGGTGTAGGGAACCTGCTCGTCGCCGCGGGCGTGCAACAGCAGGAGGGCGGTTTGACGAGAGGACTCGAAGGATTCCGCGTCCGTGCCGAATCCTTCCCTGCCAAGCCGCCTGGCGGCGTCCATCAGATCGAGTTGCTCCAGAAACGGCTCGAGTGCCGCCCGGTCGACTCGGAAGCCCTCCAGGTCACCGGAACGCAGGCCACGGAGGAGAAGCTCTTCGGGCGCCGGGCAGATGGCCACGACGGCGGCCACCTCGGTGCTAGCCGCCGCGGCGTGAATCGCCATCCAGCCGCCGAGGCTGGAGCCGCGCAGGGCCACCTGCGGTGCGTATTGGCGCAGCAGCGAGCACATGGCCACCGCGTCGTCTATCGCCGAGGGCCCGAAGGCCCCCTCTGAGCTGCCGTGCCCGCGGGCATCGCAGGCCAGGGCGGCGAGGCCGGCCTCCCGGCAGAGGCGACCGAAGTCGAAGTGGCTCTCCTTGGCCGAGCCGGCGCCGTGGAGAATCACCACTCCGGCAGTGGGCCGACGGTCGGGAAGGAACAGCGCGTACGAGAGGCCATCCTGCTCGCCCAGCTCCGGTGGCTGCGGGGAGGCGTGCTTCATAATCGCCAAGCCTATGGGCCACGAGCAGACAGACCAGGCACTGGCTGAGGCCGGACAGGCCGGCCTGCCCGATGCGGTCGCGCACGTCTATCCGCTCGGCTCGCGCATCAACGCCGCCGGTCATCTCGAGATCGGTGGCTGCGACACCATCGAGCTGGCGCGCGAGTTCGGCACGCCCGCCTATGTCTACGCAGAGGACGACATGCGCGAGCGGGCGCGCATCGTCACGCAGGCGTTCGCGCGTCGCACCGAGCGCTTCGGGGTGATCTACGCGAGCAAGGCGTTCCCGTGCACCGCCGCACTTCGCCTCTTCGCCGAGGCGGGGCTCGACTGCGACGTGGCCTCCGGCGGCGAGCTGCACATGGCGCTCGCCGGCGGCTTCGACGCCGACCGCATCTACATGCACGGCAACAACAAGAGCGACCGGGAGCTAGAGGAGGCACTCGCCGCCGGGGTAGGGCACATCGTGGTCGACTCCTTCGACGAGATCGGGCGCCTCGAGCGGCTCGCGGGCGACGCGTCGCAGCGTGTGCTCCTGCGCGTGACCCCCGGAATCGAGCCGGAGACCCATACGTCGATCCGAACCGGCCAGGCGGACTCGAAGTTCGGGATTCCGATGGCGCACGTAGCGCTGGCGATCGAGCGCTGCTCGCAGGCGGGCCTCGAGCTGCGCGGGTTGCACGCGCACATCGGCTCGCAGGTGTACGCCCTCGACGTCTACGAGGCGCTGGCCGACGTGCTGCTGCAGATCGGTGATCTGCCGCTGCTCAACCTCGGCGGCGGCTTCGGCATCGCCTACACCCGCCACGAGCGCCCACCGTCCGCTGACGATTACGCCGAGGCGATGCTGCGCGGCGCACCGAGCGACGTGACGGTGCTGTGCGAGCCGGGTCGCTCGCTCGTGGGCAACGCCGGGGTGTCGCTGTACACCGTCGGCACGGTGAAGGAGATCCCGGGCGTACGCACCTACGTCTCGGTGGACGGGGGCATGTCGGACAACATCCGCCCGATGCTCTACGGCGCCGCCTATGAGGCCGACCTGGCCGCGCGCTTCGGTGACTCCACGCCCTGCCGCATCGCGGGGATGCACTGCGAGTCGGGCGACGTGCTGGTGCCCGAGGCCGCACTCGAGGAGCCCCGCCCCGGCGACATCCTCGTGGTCCCGGCCACCGGTGCATATGGTCACGCGATGGCAAACAACTACAACGCGGTCCGGCGCCCGCCGGTGATCTTCTGCCGCGATGGCGATGCCCGCGTGGTCGTGCGGCGTGAGACCTACGACGATCTCACCCGCCGTGACGCCTAGCCACACCCTGCCCTTCCGGGTGGGCCTGCTGGGCCACGGCACAGTTGGTGGCGCCTTCGAGCGACTGCTCGAGGAGAGGGCGGATGCGATTGCCGGCACCGTGGGCCGCCGGCCCGAGATCTCCGGCGTGCTCACCCGCAGCCGGGGCGAGTTCGGCGAGATCCTCGAGTGCAGCGACCTGGTGGTCGAGCTGATCGGTGGCACCGATCCAGCCCTCGACTACGCGCTCCGCTGCCTGCGCTCCGGCAAGCACCTCGTGAGCGCCAACAAGCAGCTGCTCTCCCGGCACGGCGAGGAGCTCTTCGAGGCGGCGGGCGAGTCGGGCGCCCAGCTGCGCTACGAGGCAGCGGTGGCCGGCGTGGTGCCGGCCATCCGGGTGATCGGCGAGAGCCTCGCGGGCGCGCACATCGAGCGCGTGCACGGGATCGTGAACGGCACCACGAACTTCATCCTGACGGCGATGGAGCGCACCGGAGCCTCATACGAGGACGCGTTGGGCGAGGCCCAGGCGCTGGGCTATGCCGAGGCCGACCCCACGGAGGACGTGACCGGCAGGGACGCGGCGGCCAAGATGGCGATCCTGGCCCGACTGGCGTTCGGCACGCCGGTGCACCTCGACGAGGTGCCCTACGAAGGGATAGAGAGCGTCACGGCCGAGGACATCGCCTACGCCAAGGAGCTCGGGCTCTCACTGAAGCTCATCGGCAGCGCGGAGCGTCGCGCGGGCGGCCTCTCGGTCCAGGTGTACCCCGCCTTTCTCTACGGCGGCCATCCGCTCGCGGCTGTGAACGGGTCCTTCAACGCGGTCACGGTCGAGTCTCCCGCTATCACCGAGATCACGCTCTCGGGCCCGGGCGCAGGCGGCAGCCAGACGGCCTCGGCGGTGCTGGGGGACGTGGTCTCCGCCATGATCCCCCGTCCTACAACCCACCGCCCGCGGAGCCGCAACGGCTCGTGAGCGACGTCGAGTCGGCGTTCTACCTGCACCTGGAGGTGGCGGATCGTCCGGGGGTGCTCGCCCAGGTGGCAGAGATCCTGGGGCTTCAGGGGGTGTCGATCAAGTCGGTGGTGCAGAAGGGCATCGGCGAGGACGCCCGCCTTGCGATGGTCATGCATCCCGTGCTCGAGTCGCGGTTCCGGGCGGCGGTCGACCTGATCGAGCGACTCGACTTCGTGCGCTCGCCCCCGCGGGTCATCCACGTGATCGAAGAGGTGTTCGAGTGACGGGAGCGACCCCCTGAGCCTGTGGCGGTATGCGGATCGGCTTCCCGTCGAGCCGCGGGTGACGCTCGAGGAGGGTGGGACGCCGCTGGTGGCCGCCCCCTTCCTGTCCGAGCGCACGGGCTGCGAGGTCTACCTGAAGGTGGAGGGGGCCAATCCCACCGGGTCGTTCAAGGATCGCGGGATGACGGTGGCGGTGTCAGCGGCCCTCGAGGAGGGCGCCAAGGCGGTGGTGTGCGCCTCCACGGGCAACACGGCAGCGAGCGCGGCCGCCTACGCCGCCCGGGCGGGTCTGCGCGGGGTGGTGATAGTGCCCGAGGGAAAGATCGCCACGGGCAAGCTGGCCCAGGCCTTGATGCACGGCGCGCGCGTGATCGCCCTGCGCGGGAACTTCGATCAGGCGCTCGAGCTGGTGCGTGAGCTCGCCAAGCGTCATCCGATCGCGCTGGTCAACTCGGTCAACGACTACCGGATCGAAGGGCAGAAGACCGGGGCATTCGAGGTCTGCGATGAGCTCGGGGAGGCACCGGACGTGCTCTGCATCCCGGTGGGCAACGCCGGCAACGTGACCGCCTGGTGGCGCGGGTTTCAGGAGGACGGCGTGCGCCCACGGCTGCACGGCTATCAGGCGGCCGGCGCCGCGCCGCTCGTGGAGGGCGCACCGGTGGAGAATCCCGAGACGGTGGCCTCGGCGATCAGGATCGGCAACCCGGCCCGCTGGGAGGACGCCATGAGCGCCTTCACGGGATCCCGGGGTGAGGTGCGCGCCGTGACCGACGAGGAGATCCTGGAGGCGTATTCGCTGCTGGGATCGCGGGAGGGGGTCTTCTGCGAGCCGGCCTCGGCCGCGTCGGTGGCGGGGCTGCTCAGGTACGGAGCCGATGGCCGCGTCGTGTGCGTCCTGACCGGCCACGGGCTGAAAGATCCGCAGACGGCCATGAACCGCGCGGCGTCCGTGATCCCGTGCGAGCCGGACATCGAGCACGTGGAGGCGGCAGTCATGGGGAACGGGTGAACCGCCGTCGGCGGGTACGGGTGCCGGCCTCCTCTGCCAATCTGGGACCGGGGTACGACGTGCTCGCCGCCGCGCTCTCGATCTACCTGGAGCTCGAGGTCACCGAGACGGGCGGCGCTCTCACCGTCGAGTGCGACGTCCCGGACGTCGCCCTTGACCGGTCGAACCTGTGCGTGCGCGCCTTCGAGGCCCTCGCTCCGGTGGACGGGCTCGCCTTCCGGATCCACTCCGAGATACCGCCCTCGGCGGGTCTCGGCTCGAGCGCGGCGGCCATCGTGGCGGGGCTGACCGCGGCCGATCACATGTACGAGCTGGACGCTCCGATCTTCGAGCTGGCGCGCGACCTCGAAGGGCACCCCGACAACGTGGCCGCTGCCATCCACGGCGGATTCGTGGTTTGTGCGACCGACGGGCCGGTGCGCTTCGATCCGCCCGCCGGCCTCGAGGGGGTCCTGGCCACCCCCCCCGAGCCGGTGCCGACCGCGGACGCGCGGGCGGCGCTGCCGGCGGAGGTGCCGCTGACCGATGCCGTGCACAACGTGGCGCATGTGTCGCTCCTGATGCTCGGGCTGGCCAGGGAGGACTTCTCGCTCATCCGCCGCGGGCTCGCGGACCGCCTGCATCAAGCCCGCCGCGCGCACCTTTACCCCCGCTCGGTAGAGCTGATCGACCGCGCCTCGCACTTCGGAGCGGTAGGAGCCACGATCTCCGGAGCGGGCCCGAGCGTGCTGTTCTGGTGTCACTGGGAGCAGACCGGCGCGGTGATGGAGACGCTCTGGACCGAGGCGGCCGACTGCATCGTGCGGCGCGCGCAGTTCACACTCGGGGGAGCCGACGTGGAGGCACTCCAATGACGCCGCAGACGGTCGAAGCCGCCGGCGGCGTGGTGATGCGCCGGGCGGAGAGCGGCATCGAGATCTGCGTGGTGCACCGGCCGGGCTACGGCGACTGGACGTTGCCCAAGGGAAAGCTCGACCCGGGCGAGAGCTTCGAGGAGGCCGCCCTGCGCGAGGTGGAGGAGGAGACCGGACTGCGGTGCGACCTGGGCCCGGAGCTTCAGAGCACCCACTACGCCGACGGGAAGGGCAGGCACAAGATCGTGCGCTACTGGCTGATGGAGGTGGTGGGCGGGGAGTTCGAACCAAACGACGAGGTGGACGAGCTGCGGTGGATGAGCGTGCATGAGGCCGTCGAGTCCCTCACCTACGAGCGCGACCGGGAGCTCGTGGCGGGCATCCGGCTCTGAGCCGTTCTGCTTCCGGACACGATGCTGCTCTTTAACTCACAGGTCTCGGGCAACTGCTACAAGGTCCGGCTGCTTCTCGCGCAGCTGGAGGGGGCCTACGAGCGCCGGGAGGTCGACGTGATCGATCGCTCGAACCGGGGAGAGCTCCTCGGGGATCTCAACCCGGCGCTGCGCGTGCCCACCGCCGTGCTCGACGACGACCGCGTGCTCGCCGAGTCGAACGCGATCCTGTGGTTCTTCGGTGAGGGCACGAGGTACGTCCCGGAGGACCCGTACAAGAGAGCTCAGGTCCTGCAATGGCTGTTCTTCGAGCAGTACAGCCATGAGCCGAACATAGCCGTGGTGCGCTTCTGGGTGGCAGTGGCGGGCAAGTGGCCGTCGGAGGCCGAGCTGGAAGCCAGGCGGCGCGCCGGGTATGCCGCTCTCGACGCGATGGAGGGTCACCTGTCGGGCAGGTCCTATCTGGTCGACGAGCGCTACACGATCGCGGACATCGCGCTCTATGCCTACACCCATGTGGCGGAGGAGGGCGGGTTCGACTTGTCGCGCCACACCGCGATAGGCGCCTGGCTCGAGCGCGTGGCCCAACAGCCCCGCCACGTGCCCATCACCGCCTAGCCCGCCTCTGCAACACTCGCAAGCCGAGAGCCACGACCGCCCCACGGTCGAGGTCTTGGTCCCAGGCTGGGCGCGTCAGACGCTTCGGCTCGCCCTTGACCCTCTCGTACGGTGAGGCTCTACGGTGTCGGCGTGCACGAAGGAGCCGGAGCACGACGCTGGCGAGTAGGCGAGCTCGCCGAAGCGACCGGAGTCACGATCCGAGCGCTTCATCACTACGACGAGCTTGGCTTGCTCGTGCCCTCAGAGCGCTCTTCGGCGGGCTACCGCCTCTACTCATCAAGCGATGTCGAGCGCCTCTACCGGATCGTCGCCCTTCGGCGTCTTGGGTTTCGCCTCGAGGAGATCGTGTCGCTGCTCGAGCGCGGCGGACTCGGACTAGCGGAGACGGTGCGCGAGCACCTCAGGCGGGTCCAGCAGCAACTCGATGCCCAACAGCGACTTTGTCTCAGCCTCAGACGCATGCTGGAGCAACTCGAGCGTTCCGGTGAGGCGTCGATCGAGCAGCTCATCAACGTAACGGAGGTGACCATGATCCAGGTCAGGCCTGGCGAGTTGAACGAGAACCTCGAGCGCGAGCCGCTTGGCTCGGTCGTGCTCGAAGAAGACGGCGGGCGCTCGCTACCGATCGTCATGAGACGAGAGCAGGTGGTGGCGATCCGAGAGGCAACTGACGGCAAGGAGCCGCAGGTCCCGATGACTCACGACCTCTTGAAAAACGTCATTGAGCAGTTGGCGGCGACCCTGCGCGCCGTTGTGGTCACCGAGTTTCGAGACGGCAGCTTCTTCGCCGAACTCGAGCTGGCGCAAGGAAAGGACACGCTCCGCCTCAAGGCGCGCCCGTCTGATGCCATCGCATTGGCAATGCGCTGTCCCGATACCGCCATCTTCGTCGAAGAGGCGGTCTTTGACCAGGCTGAGGCGTATCGCGCCTGACGACTTGCGGTTGACAGAGGAGAACCGGCGCGGGACCGGACAGCCCCGCGGTGGGATAGCTTCCGGCGGTGTGAGCCCCAAGCACCGCCTGCAGGCCGTCGTGCTCGACGTGGACGGGACGCTCGTGGACAGCGAGCGCGACGGCCACCGCGTGGCCTTCAACATGGCCTTCGAGGAGGCCGGCCTTCCAGACCGCTGGGACGTGGAGCGATACGGCGAGCTGCTGGCGGTGCCCGGCGGCAAGCGCCGGCTGAGCGCCTACTTCGAGGAGCAGGGCATGGCAGAGGAGGAGCGAGACGAGCTGGCCGGCCGCCTGCACCGGCGAAAGACGGACCTCTTCAAGGAGATGGCGCGCGAGGGGCAGATCGAGGCGCGCCCCGGTGTGGAAGATCTGGTGGAGGAGCTGGACGACGCGGGTGTCCGGCTGGCGGTGGCCACGACGGGAAGCCGTGAGTGGGTCGACCCGTTGCTCGACAGGCTCTTCGGGACCGGACGCTTCGAGGCCATCGTGGGAGGCGACGAGGTGCCGCGGCGAAAGCCCGATCCGAGCTCCTACCTGATGGCGCTGGAGCGCCTTGGCGTGACCCCGTCGGTTGCCGCTGCGGTGGAGGACTCCGCCATCGGGCTGGAGGCGGCCAAGGCCGCCGGCCTCCCGTGCGTGGTGGTGGTCAACGACTACACGCGGGAGCAGGACCTCGATGCCGCCGATCTCGTCCTCGACGGCTTCGGGAGCCGCGACGCCCCCGCCGACGTGCTCTCAGACCCGCACGAGCTCGACCCGCCCGGGCGGCTCGACGCGGCCACCCTGAGACGGTTGGCAGCCGCAGGTTGAGCGCTCCGCCTGTGGTTTGACTGCCCGGGCGGCGGTAACTAGGCTCCGCGCGGTCCGAATGCCAGCACACCTCGAGCCACCCGGAGGAATGCTCACCCAGCGGCGCCCGCATGCGGCGAAGTGGGCAACGTCAGGACGCAAGTGCCCAGGGCGCTAGTCATCGCGGCCCTCGTGCTGGCGGTCCTCGTGTCCGCCTGGTTCGCGTTCAAGCCCACGGTCACGGAGAAGGAGGGCGAGCTCGTACCCACCCCGTCCGGGGGGGTCGTGAACGAGCGCGAGAAGCGTACCTACGTGGACGCCCACGGGGAGTGGGTGATCATCCTCTTGCTCGCCCCAGTCGCGCTCTGCGCCACGGCGCTCGTGAAGCGCACGACCGTTGCCGCCACGGCCTGCGGTGCCCTGCTCGTGGCCTTCGCGCTCATCACGACCCTCTTCTCCACGATCGGCGCGTACTACCTGCCGAGCGCGCTGCTGATCCTCGTGGCGGCGGCCCTGGTCGAGCTCGGCATTCTCGAGGGAGACCCGGTCTAGACGGGGGTGCCGGCCGCGGCGGCCACACGCCGTCCTTGGCGCCGGGCGAGGAAAGGCAGGCTGGGCGTTCGCCCGCCGTTCTGGCGCGCGGCCGGTGTTTCAGGCCCGCCGATCGGGAAACGAACTGCCTATTGAGTTCGGCGTCTAACCTGTCGAGGGGTAACCATGCGCTGCAGCTGGGAAGAGCAAGCCGTCGAGGCACGCCGCGCCGCGCTTGAGCTTGCCGCGCCCGAGGCGGCCGCCCTGGCCGACGCGCTCTCCTTCTACCTGCGCCGGCGCTTTGGGGGAGACGAGCTGCAGATGGCCTCCGACGCGCTCTCGTTGCGCTGCTTCTCGGAGCTCTCTCAGCGGTTGCAGTCCGTGTCGAGCGCCGGGATGGGCGGCAGGCTGGTGGTCGGCGAGAGCGAGCTGCACGCGCTGCGCGAGGCGCTCAGCTTCTACCTTGCCGAGCGCGACACGGAGTCCTACCAGCCTCCCGAGGAGCGGGAGCGCCTCCAGGAGCTCCGTGAGCTGAGCGAGCCGCTCGGCGATGTCATCGCCGCGGCTCCGGGCGCTGAGCGCGGCCGGATTCCACTCGCGCTTCGCTGACGCTGCTCGGCGGGCAGTCCCGTGGGGTCGGCTTCGCCAGGTTGCGGATGGTTGGGAGAGCAGGGAGCATCTGCACGGGTAGGGTGCCCGCGTGAGCCCGATAAGGCCGACGGTGCAGGTCATCGGAAGTCGCGCGAGCCCCGAAGCGCACGGTCTGCGGGACTTCCTCACCCGCAGCGCCCAGCCCTACGAGTTTCACGACCGCGCTTCCTCGGAGGGTGAGCGGCTGCTGGCGCTCGCCGGCGCAGCCAACGCCGAGCTGCCGGTAGTGATCGACGGCGACACGGTGCATCCCGGCGCCACGCCGAAGGGGATCGCGGACGCCTGGTCGATCGGGTCGCGGCCGTCTCGCACCCACTACGACATGGCGATCATCGGCGCGGGTCCTGCCGGGCTGGCGGCCGCTGTGTACGCCGCCTCGGACGGGCTGTCGACGGTCGTCTTCGAGCGGGACGTGCCGGGCGGGCAGGCCTCGCATACCTCGCGGATCGAGAACTTCTTCGGCTTCCCGGACGGGATCGGGGGTGCCGAGCTGGCCCGGAGGGCCGGGCGTCAGGCGGAGCGCTTCGGGGCCGAGCTCCTGATCCTCAACGGTGTCGCGCACGGTCGGATCGCGGAGGGCAAGGCACGCCTGCGTGGGGACACGGACGACGAGATCACCGCTGACGTCACCCTTGCGGCGCCCGGGATGGTCTGGCGACGGTTGGAGGTCGAAGGCACGGACGACCTCCTCGGACGCGGGGTCTACTACGGAGCGGGCCGTTCGGAGGCGACAGGATCCGCAGGCGACGACGTGGTGGTCGTCGGGGCGGGCAACTCCGCGGGCCAGGCCACCCTTCACCTCGCCGACTCGGGCGCTCGCGTCCAGATGCTGGTGCGCGGCGACACCCTGGGAAAGTCCATGTCCAGCTACCTCGTGGAGCGGATCGAGCAGCATCCGCTCGTGAAGGTGCGCCTCCGGACGCGCGTGACAGAGCTGCACGAAAGCGAGCGCTGCCTCGAGGCAGTCACGTTGGAGGACGCCGAGGGCCCCGACGAGCGTGTGCCCGCAAAGTCTCTCTTCATCTGCCTCGGCGGTGAGCCGCGCACCGGCTGGGCCGCAGAGGCCGGCGTGCGCACCGATGCGGCCGGCTATCTGCTCACCGGGCCCGATTTGCTCGAGGGCGGCCACCGCCCCGAGAGATGGAGGCTCGACCGTGACCCGCTCGTGCTCGAGACCAGCATCCCTGGTTTCTTCGCGGCCGGAGACGTGCGCCATGGGTCGACCAAGCGCGTGGGCGGCGCCGTGGGCGAGGGCGCGATGGCGGCCGCCCTGGCACACCGGCGGCTCCATGAGTTGGCGGGGGCGGGGTAGGGCGCCGGAGCTGGCGGCGGTCGGGGTAGTAGGACCCGGCCAGAGACGACTACGGGCTCGACGAACGGGCGCCGCGCGTCGGCCGGCGCCGCCGCGTCAACGAGACGTATCTGTCTTGTCACTGCGTCGTAACCGTCCTGCGCCTTCTGTCGGTCCCGGAGGGCAACGCTCTCCCGAACGGCAATCCACGGTCATCGAGCTCGACAGCCGCCGCTATCACCACCTCAGCCCGCGCGCCTTCGTCGAAGACCGCCGCCGGGATCGCGTGCTCCTACTCGCCGGCTACGACCCCGTCCGCTTCACCGACCAAGAGCTCGTGCACAGTCCTGACGAGGTGGTGGCGACGGTGGTCGACCTGCTCGGCAGGGCAGGTCGAATGCAGACGCGGTATTGACCGATGGGTGTATCGAAGACCATTTGTTCCTCAGCAGCCGAGGCGGCGGTTCAGAAACAAGAGGTCACGTCTGGCCCGACCGGATCCCGCGGCTCAGACCACCTTCGGCTCACCCGAACCCGCGCAACAGCCGTAGCGCCTTGTGCCGGGTGCTCGTCAGCCGCCGGTCGGCGAGGCCGACCTCCCTCACCCTGCCGCCCCTGGTCTTGAAGACGATCCGGGCGCGCGCTCCCCGGACGAGGTACCAGCTGTTGCGGCCCACCTTGAAACGCCGCTCCCCGCGGAAACGGCGCCGCAGGGTGCGGACGGGGGTACCGTTGCGCACGCGCCTGACGGCATACGCCGGGTGCGAGCTGAGCGCGAGCACGGCGCGCCCGCGTGTGCGGCGCCGCTCGCGGCGCGACATGCCCGAGCGCAGGCGGCGGGAGGGGTAGCCCACCCGGGTGGCGCGACGGGCGACGAGGCAGAAGCGGTCGATGCTCGCGCGCGGCCGGCTGAGGCTCCTTCGCGGGAAGGCCCGCCGATTGGTCGAGCGCTTGCGGCCCAGCCGCGCGCGCCCCACGTGGGCGCCGCTCACCCGCCCCCGTGCCGGGGCACAGCGCCCCCGCGCACCCGTCGAACGGCGCGGGTCGCCCACCACCAACTCGACGTTGCGGTCGCGTGCCTCGCCGTCGCCCTTTCCGTCGCCGCTCGGCAGGCCTCCGGCCTGCGGGTCGTTGAATGCGAGCGTGCGAGCCACGGAGGCAAGCTCGGGCACCCCGAAGCCGCTTGCGGGCGTGCCGGGCGCGGGGGCGCGCACGGGCGCGTCCGCGTCGAGCAGGGTGCCGAAGATCGAGAGCGTGCCGTCGGAGTTGTCCATCACCTCGATCAGGCGGCTCTGTATCGGCCAGTCGATGTGCGAGGGGCTCTCGATGCCCCAGAAGCCGCCGCCGCCGACCCGGGCAAACGGCGTGACTCTGTTCTCGTGGGTGTGCCCGAACACGGTCGCGATCACGTGCGAGTGACGCAGCAGCATGTCCCTGAGCTCTTTGCCGAGGTGCAGCGGGGTGGACCGGCGCGGGTCGCGGTCGCAGCCGGGG
>DASZCV010000045.1:0-2478 GCA_035942755.1 Thermoleophilaceae bacterium | reverse complement strand
GTGCGAAACCGCGCCGTCGGGCGGCCGCTCTCCGAGGCCAGCAGCAGCTCGCGATGCTCCTCGAGCAGGTCCAGCAGGGCACTGAAGAACGCGCGCAGTCGATCGCCGGCAGGCGCACCGGGCCCGAGCGGAGGTGGCCCGCGCAGGAGAGCGTCCTGCAGCGCGCGCTCGCTGTCGTCGAGCAGCGCCCGCGCGAGCCCCGCTCTGTCGCCGAAGCGACGGAAGAGCGTGCCCTTCCCCACCCCCGCTGCCTGTGCCACCTCATCCATGCTGACGTGCTCGACGCCGCGCTCTGCGAAGAGCCGCCGCGAAGCTGCGAGGATCTTCGCGCGATTGCGCGCCGCATCGGCGCGCTCTGGCGGTGCCCCGCCGAGCAGCGGCAGCGCTTCACCGTGAGCCGGGGGAGCGTCTATCTCAACGCGTGGCTCGCCCATGTTCCGATTCTCTCATCCGGACCGCGGTCCGGAGCTGGTAGCCTCTCTGGGCATAAGCGGACTAAAGTCCGAATCGAAGAGGAGGCGACATGCCCGAGACAATCAGCAGGGAAGAGCTCAAGGGGCTGATCGACCGTCGAGCGGTCACCGTGGTCGAGGCGCTGCCCGGGCAATACTTCGAGCAGGAGCACCTGCCCGGCGCTGTCAACGTTCCCCACGACGCAGAACGGGAGCGGATCGAGGAGCTGCTAACCGACAAGTCAGCCCCGGTGGTCACCTACTGCGCGAGTCTCACCTGCCGCAACTCGGCGCAGCTCGCCGCGCGGTTGGCAAGGATGGGCTACACCGACGTCCGCGAGTACGCCGAGGGCAAGGTGGACTGGGTCGATGCGGGTCTGCCCACGGAAACGGGCACGGCCCTGACACACGCCGGGTGAGCCGGAGGGTGGCGTGGCCTCGGAGCGACGGGGCCGCGCCCATCCGCCATCCGACGGCTTCCGCGTCACAGCGGCCAGCGCTCGCGCCGGTAACCCATGTCCCAGAACATCCATTCGTAGCGGGCGGTGATGTTGAAGTGGCGGGCGGCGCGGCCTTTCTCGGCGGCGCTGAGCTCAGATCCGAGGCGGTCGGTCAGCGAAAGCACGGCGCGGACCACCTCTGCGAAGTCCTCGCCGCCGTAGGTCTCGATCCAGCGCCGGTAGAGCGGGTCGGGGGAGCCCTGCTCGAGCAGCGCCTTGCCGACCTCCGAGTAGATCCAATAGCACGGGAGCACCGCCCCGAGGAGCTCAGGGAAGGAGCCGCCGTAGGCGGTGGCCAGCAGATAGCTCGTGTAGGCCATGCACGTCGGCGCCACCGGGCTGGCGGCGACGTCATCCTGGCCGAGCCCGAGATCGCGGAAGAACCCCTCATGCAGCGACCGCTCGACCTCGATCGCTTCGGCGGCGTGGCGGGCGAACATCGCGATGTCCTCTTCGCGCGGCGCACGCGCCGCCGCCAGGCTCAAGGCGCGGGCATATTCGCGTAGGTAGTGAGCGTCCTGGAGGACGTAGAACACGAACGACTCGCGCTCGAGCGAGCCGTCTGTCAGCCCAGAGACAAAGGGATGGCCCAGGATCCTCCGATAGGTGTCCTCGATCCCCGCCCAGAGCTCCTCCGTGAAGGCCCGCGGGGCGGGTGAGGGGCGCTCATCCACCTGGCCGGCGGCGCTTCAGCTGCACCACCCCGCACGCAGAGCGCCCGCCCGAATCGCCTGTCTTCAACGTCTCCTCGTCCGGGCCCGTGGTGGTGCCCGACGCGTAGCGGCCTGGGATGTTCGCGAGGTTGTCCCGCCCGGCGTGAATCATGATCGCACTGCCGTCGCCCTCCACCAGCTCGTTGATGCGAAAGAAGTCGGTAACAAACGCAGCTCGGGCCTTCCCGTCACCTGTGGCCAGCAGCGGCGGCATGTCCCCGGCGTGCCCTCCGTGGGTCTGACCATCTCGCTTGTGGTGCCCGCCGGCGCTGCTGAAGGCGGGCGGCTCGCAGAGGCCCTTCTCGTGGACGTGGAAGCCGTGAAAGCCCGGCTCCAGCCCGCGCGCCCGTACCACCACGCGGACCTTGCCGTTGCGTCGCTCCAGCAACCTCACCTTCCCCACTCCGCGTCCGTCGGAGCTCTTCAGCGAGGCCTGAGCCACCGTCCTCGCGCGCTTTCCCTTCCCTTTGCCGCCGCTTTGCGCCGTGGCCCCGAGGGCGAGTCCGAGCACCGCCAAGGCAGCCACCGGCAGCAGATATGCGATTCGTCGTCTCATCTTCTCTCCCGGTTCAGTTGGTCTACCTGGAGCCTTCCCCGTCATCGCCCGGGCCATGCCCCGGAGCGACCGTCGGCGCGCCAAACGATCGCGCTTGGGGCTCCGGCCACTGCAAGGCAAGACGATGTACCTTGATCTGCGGAGGCGATACCCAAACCGACGATAGCGCTGTTGCGCTTGATGAACGCTCGAAGGACGGCCCTGCAGTGAGCAACGTCTCGCTCTCCGTCGGCGTGGGCCTCATCTGTGCACTGCTG
>DASZCV010000044.1:0-4488 GCA_035942755.1 Thermoleophilaceae bacterium | reverse complement strand
CCCCCCGCCCTACGGCCACCCGTGACCGTCTCCACGCTGATGGGGGCTCCCGCCGCCGGACCGCCGGCGCCGCTCGCCCTGCGGTCACCCCCGACCGTTTCCACGTCTTCGGAGCGCTGGTGCCTCATCAGTCGGGTGCCGTTCCGCGCGGGGCTGGGCCGCCACCGCTGACGCCGAAGAGCTCCGCGAGGATCGCGCGCGCCGCGGGCGCCGCGGTCTCTGCCCCGAAGCCGCCCGCCTCGAAGGTCACCGCCACGACGTACTTTGGGCTCGGGTAGGGCGCCAGCGCTACATACCACGACTGGTCTGCGCGCCCGGCCCCCTTCTCCGCGGTTCCGGTCTTGCCGGCCACCGGGATCTTGAAGCCCTCGAACACCGGGGTGGAGGTGCCGCCGGGCTCGCTGGCGGCGCTGCGCAGCCCCTCGAGGATGGCCTGCCGGTGGGCCTCCCGCACTTTGAGCTTGCGAGGCGCGGGGGCCTCTAGCTCCTGGAGCGGGCGCCCGCCCGCGTCCTCGATGCGCTGCCCCAGGCGCGGGCGCACGATCTTGCCGCCGTTTGCGATCGCGGCGTAGGCCACGGCCAGCTGCAGCGGGTCGGCCTGCAGGTCGCCCTGGCCCACCGAGAGGTTGACGTTGTCGCCCACGCTCCAGGGCCGGTCGAGGAACCCGCACTTTCCCAGCGAGATCTGCGCCGGAGTGGGGTCCTCCCGCGCCACGCACCGCCGGAAGGAGGAAAACCCCTCGTTGCGGTACTTCGGCGTGGGTATGAGGCCCGGCGTCTCCGCGGGAAGGTCGATGCCGGTGGGCCGCCCGAGACCCAGGCGCCTTGCCCAATCCTGGATCAGCAGGCCGTCGCCGCTGCCGTTGGCCTCCTGGCCGAGGCGGTAGAAGAAGACGTCGCTCGAGACCGACAGCGCCTTTCTCAGCGCCACCGCCCCGTGCACGGCGTTGCCCGCGTTCTTGAAGACCACGTCGCCGATCTTGAGCGAGCCGCCGTCGTACTGCACGGTGTCCGGGGTGATCAGCCCGCCCTCGAGTGCCGCCGTGGCGGTGATCAGCTTGAAGGTCGAGCCGGTGGGATAGCCACTCTGGATCGCGCGGTTGACGATCGGCTCGCCGTTGTCCTTGGAGTAGACGCGGTCGAGGTCGCGCTTTCGCACCACCTTCGAGAAGAGGTTGGGGTCGAACGAGGGCGAGCTGCCGAGGCCCCACACCTCACCGTTCCGGACGTTCATCACGACGAATGCGCCCTTTGCGCCGCCGAGGGCCTTCTGACCGGCCCGCTGCACGTCGAGATTCACCGATAGCCGCAGCTGGCGGCCCTGCTGGGGCTCCGTGACCCCCAGCCCGCGCCGCAGCGTGCCGAGCGCGTCCACCTGGACCCGGCTGGCCCCGTTCCTGCCGCGCAGGAAGCGGTCGTACTGGTACTCGATGCCGTTCTTGCCCACCCGGTCGCCGAGGGTGACCCCGCGGTAGCGCTGGTCCTTCAGCTGGTCCTCGCTGATCTCCCCGACGGTGCCGAACAGGTGGGCACCGACGTTGCGGTGCGGATAGGAGCGCAGGAACACCCGCTCGACCGTCACGCCCGGGAAGTCGTCCTGGTTCTCGAGCACGTACTGCACCACGGGGCGGGCGGCGTCGGCCTTGATGGTGGCGGTCGAGAACGGCACCGCCTTGAGCTGCGTCCGCACGTCCTTCTGGAGGCGAGCCGGCTTCACACCGAGCAGCCTGGCCAGCCGCTCGTACAGCGCGCGCCGCCTCGCCTCGTCACGGGGAAGTCCCTTGGGTGAGACCTTGATGGCCAGGCCTACCCTGTTGTCCACCAGCACGCGACCATCGCGGTCCACGATCTCCCCCCGCGGGGCACGCACCTTGATCTTGCGGACCTGGTTCTCGTTGGCCTCGGCCTCGTACTTGTCGCCCGAGAGCACCTGCAGGTACCACAGGCGGAAGAAGATGATCGCGAAGGCCATGAGCGCCACCCCGCCGACCATCGCCACGCGCAGCGCCAGTTGCGGGGTGAGAGACGGGCGGCGCTTGTCGGAGTCGAGGTACATCTCGCCTCAGATCTCGAGTCCTCGGAGGCCGAGCGGCCCGCTCTCGCGTGGTGGCTGCCGCTTTCGGCGCAGGTCGAGCGGATCCACGCGCAGGGCGGGACGCAGGAGACGACGGCAAAGCGCAAAGACGGGCACCGCGATCACGGTGTTGAGTGCAATCGTCACGAGCATGTCACGAAGGACGAGGGGGCTGACAGAGGCTCCCACGTCAAGCATGAACGACACGGCTGCGAATGCGGTGACCCAGCCCAATGTGGCGAGCGCTCCTACCGGGATCGGCAGCAGCCCGTGCGCGGGGTCGCGTACCTCGCGGTAGCGACCGACGGCGTAGCCCACCGCGCTGAGCACCAGCGATGACACCCCCATCGTTCCCCCCACCGCCAGGTCGAGCAGGAAGCCCGTGCAGAAGCCCATCGCCGCCCCAGGGAAGCTGCCGGCATAGATGGCCACGGCCGCCACCGCCAGCACCACCAGGTCGGGCCGGCCACCGAAGAGGCGGTCGGGCCCGAGCGCCGATAGCTGCAGGATCACCGCCAAGAGGGCGATCAGGGCAAGCCTGGCGAAGGCTCCAGGAGTGACGGTCATGGCGTGAGCACCCCCGCCTGCTCCTCGGCGGCCCGGCCCTTCGAGGTGAGCACCTGCACGTAGTCGATTCGCCGCAGGTCGGCGAAGGGCTCGAGGTGGACCCGCTGGTAGAGCTCGACCTCGTCGAGGTCCACCCTGGAGACGCGGCCGATGGGGATGCCCCGCGGGAAGCGGGACTCGACCTCGGAGGACGTGAACCCGGAGGTCACCACGGTGGCGCCCTTCGTGACGCGCCGGCCCTTCTGGATGAAGTCGAGCAGCAGGTCCTCGGGCTTGCCGAGCTCGGGCTTGACGATGCCGTTGGCCCCGTCGGGCACCACCTGCGCGGACACCGCGCTCGATGCGTCGGTGATCAGCGTGATCTCGCTGGTGCCTCCGGTGACCCTCGTGACCTTTCCGGCGAGCCCGCCCGCGGCTATCACGGGTTGGTCCTCCTTGATGCCGTCGCCCGACCCCTTGTCGATCTTGACCGTGGAGTACCACACGGTGGGAGAGTGCGCGATCACGCGCGCGGCCACCGGGTCGGTGCCCTGGGGAAAGCCGTCGTCCCGGGCGAGCCTGACCAGACCGCGCAGCTGGCGTGCGTCCCTGGTGGCGGTGTCCGACTCCCCGAGGCGCTTTCTCAGAGCCTCGACCTCTCCCCTGAGTCTGTCGTTCTCGTCCTTGGCGTCCAACGTGTCGCCGAACCACCCGAACAGATCGCGAAAGGGCTTGAGCGCCCGGCCGGTGCCCGTCTCGAGCGGGGCGAGCGCCTCCTGGGCGCCGCGTTGGAAGGTGTGCAGGACGCCGCTGCCCGACTCACCGAAGTAGGCGGTCAACATCACGAGCGAGAGGCCGATGAAGACGGCGAGCGCCGCCCTCCTGCGGCGAACCACCTTCTTGTCGAACACGGCCGGAGTCCCCCGGGGCCGGCGCGGTCAGCGCCGGCGAGCAGTTCGGGAATTCTTGTTGCTGCGGTGGATGGCCTCGAACTCCTCGAGGCTGCGGCCCGAGCCAACGGCCACGCACGTGAGCGGAGACTCGGCGAGGTGGGCGGGCATCTGGGTCTCGTCGCGAAGCCGCTCGTCGAGCCCCTGCAGGAGCGCTCCGCCGCCGGCGAGCATGATCCCGCGGTCCATGATGTCGGAGGCCAGCTCGGGCGGCGTGCGGTCGAGGGTCTCCTTGACGGCGTCCACGATCGCCTGCAACGGCTCCTCGAGCGCCAGCCGGACCTCTTCGCTCGTGAGCACCACGGTCTTGGGCAGCCCCGACACGAGGTCGCGGCCTCGGATCTCGGCCTGCATCTCCTCGTGGAGAGGGAAGGCCGACCCGATCTCGAGCTTGACCTCCTCCGATGTCTGCTGGCCGATCATCAGCTTGTACTCGCGCTTGACGTAGTTGATGATGGCCTCGTCGAGCTCGTCGCCGCCGATCCGGATGGACTGCGAGACGACGATGCCGCCGAGCGAGATCACGGCTACCTCGCTCGTGCCGCCGCCGATGTCCACCACCATGTTCCCGGTGGGCTCACCCACGGGGAGCCCGGCGCCGATCGCCGCCGCCATCGGCTCCTCGATCAGGTAGTCCGTGCGCGCCCCCGCGGAGAGACAGGCCTCCTCGACCGCCCTCTTCTCCACCCCTGTCACGCCCGAGGGCACGCAGACGACCACGCGCGGGTGCGCCCACCGGTTCTGGTGGACCTTCTGGATGAAGTGGCGGAGCATCTGCTCGGTGACGTCGAAGTCGGCGATCACGCCGTCCTTGAGCGGCCGGATGGCCGAGATCGTGCCGGGCGTGCGCCCGAGCATGCGCTTGGCCTCGATGCCTACGGCGTGAACCTCGCCCGTGCGCGAGTCGATGGCCACGAC
>DASZCV010000043.1:0-11953 GCA_035942755.1 Thermoleophilaceae bacterium | reverse complement strand
AGGCAGAAGCGGTCCAGCTGCGAGGTCTTGAGGTTGAGGCTGCGCGGGGGATAGACCCGCCGGTTGGTCCGCCGCAGGCCACCGAGCCGTGCGCGGTCGACCCGCTTGCCGCCGACGCGGCGGGTGGGCATGGCACAGAGGCCAGCGCCCCGCCCGGCGCGCGGGTCCCTGACGATCAGCTCCACGTTGGCGTCGCGTTGGCGCCCGCCGGCCGCCTTGGTCTGCTTCGGGTCGTTGAAGGCGAACGCCCGCGCCAGCGAGGCCAACTGGTTCTCGTCGAAGCCGGCGGCGCTGCCCGGTGGGGGAAGGCCCACCTGCGCTCCGTGATCAACCGGGGTGCCCAAGAGCGAGAGGGTGCCGTCGCGGTTGTCCATGATCTCCAGGAGCCTGTGTTGCTGGGGCCAGTCGTTGGTAGCCGTGGTGTTGATCTCCCACCAGTTGCCGCGAGCCCCGCAGGCGCTACTGCACGGCGCCACCCGGTTCGCGTGGCTGAGCCCCGCCAGGTATGCCACGACATTGCCGCTTGCCGACAGGAGGCTCGCGAGCTCGCCACCCAGGTGGATGGGCGACGAGCCGCGCGGGTCGAGGTCACACCCGGGATTGCGGTCGTGGCCGTGGGAGTCCTGCGTGCCTGAGTACGGGCCCTCGACGCTCGCGTAGCGCCCGCTGCAGGTCGGGGCGGCCTCGTCAGGGGTCGGAGAGGTCATCGTCCGGATCGCGTGGTGCCCGAAGACCACCACGATCTTGCGGGCCGACCTCGCCTGGGCGAGCTCGCGGCGCAGCCACCCGAACTGGGAGTCGTCGATGTTTCCCTGCGGGGAGCCGACGGTGGCCCCACCCTCGGAGACCGTCTCCAGCGAGATGAACCGCAGCCCGGGCTTCGGGTCCCACGCGTAGTAGCCGGCGGAGAAGCCGGAGGCGGCGTTCTGGGACGGGTCCACGAAGTCGAAGCCGTGGGCGTCGGCCTGGCTGCCCGCACCGTATATGCGCTTGGCCTCCACTCGATCGACGAACCGGCGCCGGGCGTCGGGTGGAACCGAAAAGCCCGTGGGGAGGGAGAACGTCGAGCTCGCGTTCAGTGCCCGCGGGGGGTTGGTGGCGAACGGCTTGAAGCAGCCGGTGGCCACACGCTCGGAGTTGACCACGGCCGTGGCGTTTCCCTGCACGAGCCCGTCATGGTTTCCGTTGGCCACGTAGGTCGGCACCCGCGTGGGCCCCCTGTGCAGGCCCATCGGCGTGAACGGCCGCTGGGCCCGGTCCATCAGCCCTTCGTAGCCGGGCCAGCTCGTAAAGACAGGCCCCGCCAGCCGGTTGGGGTCATAGAAGTTGGGGTCGCCCGCTCCTCCGTTGTAGTCCGAGTAGTCCTGCACCCCGGTGTAGCGCCGGGCCTCGTCGTCGGGGAGGCCGCTCAGGGCCACCTTGTCGAAGAGGCTGCAATCGGAGTAGTCGGAGGTGCCGCTGTTGGGGTCGATGGTCTGCCCGCCCTCGATGAGCTGGCGGACCCATGTCATCTCGTTCTCCTGCTGGTTGTCGGACTGGTCGCCGGTGAGGATCGCGAAGTCCATCGCAGCCCGCCGGCCCTTGGCGCCACGGTCCGGGCTGGCGGTGGTGAAGTGGTTTAGCTGGCGCAGCGAGTAGTCGATGACCGCCGGTGTGAGCGCCTCCTGGGGGCGCCAGCTGCTCGAGCCTCGCACCAGCGGCGCGTTCAGCTCCTGCCTTGCCGGGGATTCTTCGTCGGCCAGCTGGAAGTCGGTGAGCTGTGCGAAGTACGCCAGCGAGCGGCGGCGCCCCTGGCGGCGCGACTGCGCCTTGGCCAGCGGCAGCTCGCGCAGCACTCGCACGGCTCCCGGTCCACCCGGGGTGAGCGTGAGGAACTCGGGCTTGGCCGGGTCGAGCGGCGGACCGGGCACGACGGTGCCCTCCGCGGTGGTGTGCCCCATCGTCTGGGCAAACGAGCTGGCGGCCGCGATCGCGGCGCAGAGCACCGCCAGGACGGTGCCGACCGCAAGCGTGCGGCGTGTTGTGGAGAGACGAGCCAGAGGCATGTAGCCACGCGCCCGGAGAGGGGCGGCAACCTGAACGTAGCGAACGTCCGGGAGCGGGATCCCCACACGGGGGCGGCGCGCCACGCACGCAGCCCGCTACAGGGCTGACGCGCCTCGAACCAGCCTAAGCTGCTCGCTGCCCACCTCGATGAGGTCCCCAGGGTGAAGCTGCCTGCCCCGGCGGGCCTCGGGCTCACCGTTCACGAGGACTCGCTCGGCTGCCAGGAACTCCTTGAGGTCCCCGCCGCCCCCAACGGCTCCGGTGAGCTTCAGCAGCTGGCCGAGGCGGATCATCTCGCCTCTGATCGGAACCTCTTGCGTCACGCACGGTGAGCCTACCCGGGACACCGTCTGCGGCGGACTCCAGCGGCCAGTGCTCTTTCCGAAGCCCGAGCTCCGACGTTGCCTTCGCAACTTTGGGGCAGCGGCGGCGTTTACAAGGTAAAGCCAGCCACGTCGAGGAAAAGGATTTCACTTGAGACGCAAAGGACTTGCCATTCCGGCGATGGCTCTTGCCATCGCCGCCCTGCCGGTGGTGGCCGAAGCCACCCACAAGCCGGGCCACCAGCCAGGCGCCGGCGGAGCCGACCTGACGATCGGAGCCAACCCGACCACCACGGTGTTCCAGAACGCGACCGTCATCTCCGGTCGGCTGAAGGGCCCGAACAACAACGGCCAGACGATCACGTTGCGAGAGGATGCGCATCCGTTCAACATCGGCGACAAGGCGGTGGCCACCACCCAGACGAACCAGCAGGGTGTCTACAGCTTCACCCGCCGGCCGGCCGAGAACACCACCTATCAGGTGACCCGTGGCGCCGTGCGCAGTGAGCGGGTGCTGGTGAACGTGCGCATCAGGATGAGCCTCACGGCCAGCGACTACACGCCCCGGGTCGGTCAACTCGTGCGCCTGAGTGGTCGGGCATGCCCCGCCCACGACGGCACCACCGTGCGGATCCAGCGCCGGACGAAGACCGGCGCCTTCACGACGGTGCGGCGCACGAGGCTGAGGGCAGCCACCCGCTGCTCCACATACAGCCGGCGCCTTCGCATCTACCGCGACGGCACCTACCGCGTCACCGCGGACGACGCCAACCACGCCACCGGGATCAGCCGCACCCGCTTCCTGAACGCTCACCGCTAGGCGAGGATCGCGGGGGCGCGCTCCGGCGCGTCCCCGCGCCTCCTCTTCTACGAAACGGAGTCGGCGGTGGCTTGGGAAACGGAGTCGGCGGTGGCCTTGGCGCGCCGCGCGCGCTTGACGCGCGCTCCCTTCTCGAGCTCCACCTTGCGCAGCCTCACGGCGGCCGGAGTGACCTCCACGCACTCGTCCTCCCGGAGGAACTCGAGCGCCTGATCGAGCGAGAGCGTTCGGGCGGGCACCAGCCTGATGAGCAGGTCGGAGGTGGAGGAGCGGATGTTGGTCAGGTGCTTCTCCTTGACCGCGTTCACGTCGAGGTCGTCGGGACGGGCGTTCTCGCCCACGATCATCCCCTCCTACACCTCCTCGCCCGGACCGACGAAGAGCGTGCCGCGCTCCTGCAGCCCGAACAGCGCAAAGCTCGCGGTCTGCCCCAGGCGGTCTGCCACGAGTGCGCCCGTCGGCCGCGTCCGGAGCTCCCCCGCCCAGCGCTCCCAGCCCTCGAAGACGTGATGGAGGATGCCGGTGCCACGCGTCTCGGTGAGGAGCTCGGTGCGGAAGCCGATCAGCGCCCTGGCCGGCACGAGGTACTCCATCCGCACCCAGCCGGTGCCATGGTTAACCATCTGCTCGAGGCGGCCCTTGCGCAGGGCAAGCAGCTGGGTGATCACACCGACGTAGTCCTCGGGCACGTCGATCGACAGGCGCTCCACCGGCTCGTGCACCGTTCCGTCGATCTCGCGCGTGACCACCTGCGGCTGGCCCACGGTGAGCTCGAAGCCCTCGCGGCGCATGATCTCCACCAGCACCGCGAGCTGCAGCTCGCCGCGACCCTGCACCTCCCAGGCGTCGGGGCGCTCTGTGTCGAGCACGCGAATGGACACGTTGCCGACCAGCTCCTGGTCGAGGCGCGCCCGCACCTGGCGGGCGGTGAGCTTCGAGCCGTCACGGCCCGCCAACGGTGAGGTGTTGGTGCCGATCACCACCGACAGCGAAGGCTCGTCCACCGTGATCACGGGGAGCGGACGCGGGTCCTCCGGATCGGCCAGCGTCTCTCCGATCGTCACGTCGAGAAGCCCCGCCACGGCGATCAGCTCGCCCGGCCCCGCCTCCGGGGCCTCTACCCGGTCGAGCGCGTCGGTCACGTAGAGCTCGCTCACTGTGGCGTGGTCGACGCGGCCGTCGGCGCGACACCAGGCGATCTGCTGGCCGTTTCTGATCGTGCCGTGGCGGACGCGGCACAGCGCGAGACGCCCGACGTAGGGGGAGGCATCCAAGTTGGTCACATGGGCCTGCAGGGGGTGATCGGGATCGTGTTCGGGAGCTGGGATGTGCTCCACCAGGAGATCCATCAGCGGCGCCAGGTCGATGCCCTCGGCGTCCTCTTCGAGTGACGCCCAGCCCGCCCGGGCGTTGGTGTAGACGATCGGGAACTCGATCTGCTCCTCGTCCGCGTCGAGGTCGAGGAAGAGCTGGTAGACGTCGTCCACCACCTCGCCGATCCGCGCGTCGGGGCGGTCGACCTTGTTTATCACGAGGATCACCGGCAGACGCGACTGGAGCGCCTTGCGAAGTACGAAGCGCGTCTGCGGGAGCGGACCCTCCGAGGCGTCCACGAGCAGCAGCACGCCATCGACCATCGTCAGGCCGCGCTCGACCTCCCCGCCGAAGTCCGAGTGCCCCGGCGTGTCGACGATGTTGAGCTTTACGTCCCGGTAGCGCACAGACGTGTTCTTGGCGAGGATCGTGATGCCCTTCTCGCGCTCGAGGTCCGTGGAGTCCAACACGCGCTCGTTCACGTCCTGGCCGGTGCGGAAGGCACCCGACTGCCACAGCATCGCGTCCACGAGCGTCGTCTTGCCGTGGTCGACGTGCGCCACGATCGCGACGTTGCGGATGTCCTCTCGGCGGGCCATGCGGTGGAGGATGGTACGGAGCGGGGCCCGCCGGCCGCTCGCGCCCCCGTGTCAGGCCTAGCCGATGCCCGGCTTGGGGAGCCTGGTCACGGGCGGCGCCTCCGCATAGGAGGAGTTGCGCTCCGACCCGGGGGCCACCCCGTCGGCCTCCTCCCCGCGGCCTATCGTCTCGCGGATCCTTTCGCGCTTCATCAGCGCCAGGGCTCCCGCACCTGCACCGGCAAGCGTGAGGGCCGCCAGCGTCGGGCCCTTCCTCGAGGTTCGCCGTTTCCTGAGCGTCATCGCCAGCTCCTCTCCGTCTCGAACGCCACCTACTCATCCGGAATACCCAGGTCCCGTTGGCCGGTAACGGACCCCCGCCCTGCTACGGTCCCAGGGTCGGGTGGCGATCGTGTTGCCCGAGAGGTTCCGTTCCTAGTTGCGCTCCTGGCGCGTCCGGGGTCGCTGGATCTCCCCGTCGCAACACATAGGAGTCGCACAGTGCCTTCGCAGTCCTTCGTCGATCTCGGCGTTTCAAAGCCGGTCGTGGCCGCTCTCAGCGCCCGCGGCTTTCACAGTCCCTTCGCCGTACAGAACCTCGTCATCGCCGACGTGCTGGCCGGGCGCGACGTGCTCGCGCAGTCCCCGACCGGCTCGGGCAAGACGCTGGCCTTCGGGGTGCCGATCGCCGATCTCGTGTCGGCCCAGGCCAGGCGCCCGGCGGCGCTCATCCTTGCGCCCACCCGCGAGCTCGCCGGCCAGATAGTCGACGAGCTCCAGTCGGTGGCCAACGCCCGGGCGCTCTCCGTGGCGGTCGTGCACGGCGGCGTGGGCCTCCAGCGCCAGGCCAAGCTGGCGGCGCGCTCGCACATCGTGGTCGCAACCCCGGGCCGTCTCGAGGATCTGCTGCAACGAGGCGACCTGACGCTCAGGCACATCAAGGTGCTCGTGCTCGACGAGGCGGACCGCATGCTCGACATGGGCTTCAAGCCCGCGGTCGACCGCATCGTGGGCAAGTGCCCGTCGGATCGCCAGACGCTCTTCTTCTCGGCAACCCTCGAGGGGGCCGCCGGCCAGCTCGCCAAGTCCTACACGCGCAACGCGGTCAAGCACGTGCACAAGCCCAAGGGCGAGGGTCACGTGGACGTCGAGCACCGCTTCGTGCATCTCACCCACGAGGCCAAGCTCGGCGCGCTGGTGCGCGAGCTGCGCGACGAGGGTCGTGGACGCACGCTGGTCTTCGTGCGCACCAAGCGGGGGGCGGACCGCCTGGTCAAGCGCCTCGGCAGCCAGAGCGTGAGCGCCGTTGCCATGCACGGCAACAAGACCCAGTCCCAGCGCCAGAAGGCGCTCGCGCGCTTCGAGTCGGGTGCCGTGGACACGCTCGTGGCCACCGACGTGGCCGCCCGCGGGATCGACGTTGCCGAAATCACCCACGTGATCAACTTCGACGCGCCCGAGGACCGCGACGCCTACGTGCACCGCATCGGGCGCACCGCGCGGGCGGGGGCCTCCGGGGCCGGCATCAGCTTCGTCATGGCCGACCAGACCCACGACATGGGCCGGATCGCGGCCGAGCTGGGCCTGAGCGCCCAGTTCGACGACGAGCGTCCCGCGGGTGGCCACTCAACATCCGCCGCCGGCGGCTCACCCCACAGGGGCCGCCGTCACACCCCTTCACGGGCGCCCTCGCGCCCCGCGCGTCGCTGACGCGTTTTCGACCCGCGTACGCGGGTACCGCTCGGGCGGCAGCCCCTGAGACGAGCGCGATGCGAGGAGCACGATGACCGACGCCACCGACGGCCGTCCCACGCAGTACTGGTTCGGCGCGTCCGCCGAGGAGTTCCGCCCCTCCGAGATGCTGGAGCAGGCCCGGGCCGCCGAGAGAGCCGGCTTCGACGGCCTCGGCGCGTCGGACCACTTCGCGCCCTGGTTCCCGGACGGTCAGGCCTCGCAGGCGTGGGTGTACCTGGGTGCGCTCGGGCAGGTCACCTCGAAGCCGATCGGCACGGGCGTGACACCCGTCATCCACCACTATCACCCCGGTTTGGTCGCGCAGGCGTTCATGTCCCTCGAGGAGATGTATCCAGGGCGAGTGTGGCTCGGCGTCGGCTCCGGCGAGGCGCTGAACGAGATACCGCTCGGCCTGGACTGGCCCGAGCCGCGGGAGAAGCTCGAGCGCTTCGACCAGGGCCTCGAGGCGATCGAGCGCCTGTGGGCAGGCGAGACCGTCACGATGGACGCCGGCTGGTTCAGCCTGAAGAAGGCAAAGCTCTACACGCGCGCGTCCTCGAAGCCGAGGATGTACGTCTCCGCGTTCGGGCCCCAGGCGGCGGCGATAGCGGGCCGTCACGGCCAGGGGCTGTGGACGCTCGGCGACCCCGAGTCCGCCCCGGAGATCATCGACGCCTACCGCGAGGCCTGCGCCAAGAACGGCAAGGAGGAGGGCGAGATCATCCTTCAGTCCGGAATGGCCTGGGCGGAGAGCGAGGCCGACGCGATCGCCGGCGCGCGCAAGTGGCGTCCCACCCAGATCGACGCCGTCTACCTCGAGGACATCCACGACCCGGGCGAGATGCAGCGGATGGCAGACGAGCAGGTGAGCGACCACGAGTTCGCCAAGGAGGGCTTCATCGTCGGGTCCGACCCGGACGAGGCGGTGGAGCGCATCAGGCAGATGCAGGGCGTGGGCGCCAGCGTGGTCTGCCTGCAGCTCATCGGCGACGTCGACCCGCTCGGCACGATCCGGACCTATGGGGAGAAGGTGCTGCCCGCGCTGCGAGGCGCGGCGGTGAGCTGAGCGCTCATCCAGGGCGCGGCATGAGCGGGAGGGGGACGCCGGAGATCCTCTGGGAGCCGGGCGCCGAGCTGATGGAGCGGTCGGCGATGGCGCGCTACATGCGCTGGCTCGCCCGCGAGAGGGGCCTGCAGCTGCCCGACTACGCGGCGCTCTGGCGCTGGTCGGTGAACGAGCTCGAGGGCTTCTGGGCCTCGGTGTGGGAGTTCTTCGACGTGCGCGCATCCCAGCCCGCCGAGCGCGTGCTGTGCGAGCGCTCCATGCCGGGGGCACAGTGGTTTCCGGGGGTGCGGCTCTCCTATGCCGAGCACATATTCCGCGACAAGGACGACGCAGGGATCGCCATCCGCCACGCATCGGAGCTGCGGCAGCTCGACGAGCTGACCTGGGGCGAGTTGCGGGCCCTGACCGCCTCGCTCGCGGAAGGTCTTCGCTCCCTCGGCGTCGGGCCGGGGGACCGGGTGGTCGCCTACATGCCGAACGTGCCCGAGACGATCGCGGCGTTCCTGGCCTGCGCGTCGATCGGCGCCACCTGGTCGAGCTGCTCACCGGACTTCGGCGCGCGCGCGGTGGTGGACCGCTTCGCTCAGATCGAGCCGAAGGTGCTGCTGGCCGTGGACGGCTACCGCTACGGGGGCAGGGACTTCCACCGCGTGGATGTCGTGGCCACCCTCGAGGCGGAGATGCCGACGCTGGAGCACACGGTGGTGGTGCCCTACCTCTCCGCCTCGCCCGAGATCACGGGCCTGGCCAAGCCGCTCGCCTGGGCGGAGCTGTGCCGGGCAGGCGAGGGAGCCGAGCTGGACTTCGAGCAGCTTCCCTTCGACCATCCGCTGTGGGTGCTCTACAGCTCCGGGACCACCGGGCTGCCGAAGGCGATCGTGCACGGGCAGGGCGGGATCCTGCTCGAGCACCTGAAGAAGATGCATCTGCACCTGGATGCAGGGGAAGGCGACCGGGTCTTCTGGTTCACCACCACCGGCTGGATGATGTGGAACTTCCTCGTGGGCGTGCTACTGACCCCCGCCCAGATCGTCATCTACGACGGCAGTCCCGCCCACCCCGACCCGGGCGTCCTGTGGGACCTCGCCGAGCGCGCGGGGATCACCTGCTTCGGCACGTCGGCCGCCTACATCGCCTCCTGCATGAAGGGGGGCGTGGAACCCGGTGGCGGGCGAGACCTCTCCCGCCTTCGCAGCGTGGGCTCCACCGGCTCGCCGCTCTCGCCGGAGGGCTTTCGCTGGGTCCATGACCACGTGGGCGAGCACACGTGGCTCTTCTCGACCTCCGGGGGAACCGACGTCTGCACCGCCTTCGTGGGCGGCTGCCCGCTGCTGCCGGTCTACCTCGGGGAGCTTCAGGCGCGCGCACTGGGCGCCAAGGTGGAGGCCTTCGACGAGTCGGGGAGCTCGCTGGTGGGGGAGGTGGGCGAGCTCGTGATCACCGAGCCCATGCCCTCCATGCCCGTCTGCCTCTGGAACGACCCGCAGGGCGAGCGGTTGCGCGAGAGCTACTTCTCGATGTACCCGGGCGTCTGGCGCCACGGCGACTGGATCGAGATAACCGAGCGGGGCACCGCGATCATCTACGGGCGCTCGGACTCGACCATCAACCGCGGCGGCGTCAGGATGGGCACGAGCGAGATCTACCGCGTGGTGCTGGGAGTGGAGGAGATCGCGGACGCGCTGGTGGTGGAGGTTCCGGCGGGCCCCTCGGGAGAGGGCAGCTGGATGCCACTGTTCGTTGTGCTGCGCGAGGGCGCCGAGCTGGACGAGCGGCTCACGCGGGCGTTGGCCCGCAGGATCCGCGCGGAGTGCTCGCCGCGCCACGTCCCAGACGAGGTGGTGGCGATCGAGGAGGTGCCCCGCACGCTGTCGGGCAAGATCCTGGAGGTGCCGGTAAAGCGGATCCTGATGGGAGCGCCCGCCGAGCAGGTCGCAAGTCGCGACTCCCTGCAGAACCCGGCGGCGCTCGATCCCTTCGTGGCGATGGCGACCGAGCGGGGCCGATAGCGAGGGAGCAAGGCGCGGGTTTCTCGACCCGCGCGGGGGGTACGGCGAAGGCATGAACGACCTTCCCGGTACCCCCGCCTCACTCTGGTTGGAAACAGCTCCGAGCACCGACTATCCCGCGCTTGACCGTGACATGACCGTGGACGTGGCAGTGCTCGGCGGCGGCATCGCCGGGCTGACCACGGCGCTGATGCTGGCCCGCTCCGGTGCGAGCGTGGCGGTGCTCGACGCCGGGCGCGTCGGCCGGGGCGTCAGCGGCTACTCGACGGCCAAGGTGACCTCGCTTCACAGCCTTACCTACGCTGACCTCATATCGAGCCGGGGCGAGGACCACGCCCACGTCTATGGCGAGGCAAACGAGGCCGGCCTGGCCACGATCGCGCGGTACGCCCGGGAGCTCGCGATCGACTGCGACTTTCGCCGGCGGCCCAACTTCACCTACACCGAGTCCCCGGAGGAGGTGGATCAGGTGCGGGAAGAGGCCGAGTCCGCCGCGGGCGTTGGCCTTCCGTCGTCGTTCGTGCAGGGCCAGATCGGGCTGCCGTGGGACGTGCAGGGCGCGGTTCGCTTCGAGGACCAGGCGGAGTTTCACCCGTGCAAGTACCTCGTGGGCATAGCCCAGGCCGTCCGCGGGGCGGGTGGTCAGATCTACGAGGGCACCCGAGCGGTGGCAGTGGACGACGGCGAGCAGTGCACCGTGCATGCGGAGAACGGGCGTGAGGTGCGGGCGGGCCACGTCGTCGTGGCCACGCACTTCCCCTTCCTCGACCGGTCGGGCTTCTTTGCCCGGATCCATCCCGAGCGCTCCTACGTACTCGCCGTACGGATCCGCGGGCAGGTCCCCCAAGGCATGTACATCGACACCCAGGGGCACTCACTGCGCTCACAGCCGGCGCCGGGCGGGGGGGAGCTGCTGCTGGTGGGCGGCGCGAGCCACAAGGTCGGCCAGGCAGACGAGGCGGAGCAATACCGGCACCTCGACCGCTACGCGCGCGAGCGGTTCGAGGTGGAGAGCATCGACTACCGCTGGTCGACCCAGGACAACATCCCGCTCGACAAGGTCCCTTATGTGGGCAAGCTGGCGCCGTTCTCGAAGCGGGTGCTGGTGGCCACCGGCTTCCGCAAGTGGGGCTATGCCAACGGAACGGCAGCCGCGATCATGCTGGCCGACGCGGTCAAGGGACGCGAGCATCCGTGGGCCTCGACCTTCGATTCCAGTCGTCTCGGTCCGCCCTCTGCTGCCGTCCCCTTCGTGAAGGAGAACGCCAACGTGGGCAGGCGGTTCGTGCAGGACCGCCTGAAACGGGGCTCCGCGGAGGCAGTGCCGCCGGGAGAGGGCGCGATCGTGCGCGACGGGCTGCACCAGGCGGCAGTCCACCGCGCTGACAACGGCGATCTGCACGCGCTCTCCGCGCGCTGCACCCACCTGGGGTGCATCGTCCAGTGGAACACCGCGGAGCGCTCCTGGGACTGTCCCTGTCACGGCTCCCGCTTCGGGATCGACGGCCGGGTGCTCCAGGGCCCGGCGGTGGCGCCACTCGAGCCCCGCAAGCTCCAGGCGCCGGACTCGGCGCCGGTCCGGGAGTGAGCACGGACCACGTGTCCCCGGCCGAGGCCTGCATCACCGAGTTCACCGATCCGGGCTGCCCGTGGGCGTACTCGGCCGAGCCCTTTCGCCGCCGGCTCGAGTGGCTCTACGGGGACCGGATCGAGTGGCGGGTCTGCCTCGTCGGGCTCTCGGAGACGCCGGAGGACTATCTCGCGAAGGGCTTCACGCCGGAGAAGCAGGCGCAGGCGTTCAACCGCATCGCCAGGGATCACGGCATGCCCATCGACACCTCCGAGCGGCCCCGGATGGCGGCCACCGTGCCGGCCTGCAGGGCAGTCGTGGCGGCTCGGCGCCGCGTGCCCGAGCGGGAGCGGATGCTGCTCCGGCGGCTGCACGTGAGGACCTTCTCCGGCGAGCTGCTCGACGAGCCGGACACGATCGCCGGCGCGGCCAGCGACGCCGGGCTCGAGCCCGGCGAGCTGGAGGAGTGGTGCGCGTAGGATGAGGTGGAGGC
>DASZCV010000042.1:0-6726 GCA_035942755.1 Thermoleophilaceae bacterium | reverse complement strand
CACGGGCGGCCGGCAAGCTCGATCGCAGCTACATCGTGGTGCTCGAGAGCCCGGCGGGCAAGGCCGATGCCACCACCGATGACCTCCAGCGAAAGCGAGGCTTCCGTGCCCGCCTCCGGTTTCGCCGTGCCCTTCGAGGTTTCGCCGCACAGCTCACCGAGGGGCAGGCTGAACGGCTCCGCGACGAGCCGGCGGTGGCATCGGTCACGCCCGACCGCCCGGTGCAGGCCCTCGGGGAGGTGGACCTGGTGCCCGGCGACAGCGCTCCGACCGGCGTGCTTCGCGTCGGGGCCGCCACCCCCGTCACGGCTCGCCAGGCGAGCAGTGCCACGGTGGCCGTCCTCGACACCGGCATCGACCTCTCCCATCCCGACCTGAACGCGGCCGACGGCATCAACTGCGTCGCCCCCGGGACCCCGGCCCAGGACGACGAGGGCCACGGGACGCACGTGGCGGGCACGATCTCTGCGAGAAACGACGGTCGCGGCGTGGTGGGCGTGGCCCCCGGCACGCGCACCCACGCGGTCAAGGTGCTCAACGACGAAGCGGAAGGAAGCACCTCCCAGGTCTTGTGCGGCATCGACTGGGTGACCGCGACCCGTGCCGATACGGATCCCTCAAACGACATCTCTGTGATCAATCTCAGTCTGGGCGGGAGCGGGCCGCCGGTTGCCCCGTGCGCGACCACCCGGGACCCGCTTCACAGGGCCATCTGCGCCTCGACGCGCGCAGGTGTGACCTACGTGGTGGCCGCAGGCAACGAGGGTCGGGACTTCGACAACGCGCGGACGCCCCGCCTGCCCGCGGCCTACCCAGAGGTCCTCACCGCGACGGCGATGTCTGACAGCGACGGCGCCCCGGGTGCGCTGGGCGGCGCGCCGGCTTGCCGCCCTAGCCAGATCGACGACGTCTACGCGAGCTTCTCGAACTACGCCACCACCACCGCGGGCGCCGCACACACGGTGGCCGGGCCGGGCGTGTGCATCCGCTCGACATGGCCGGGGAGCGGCTACACGACCATCTCGGGTACCAGCATGGCCTCACCGCACGTCGCCGGCGCCGTGGCGCTCTGCCTGGGAGAAGCCGGCGATGCGGGGCCGTGCGCCGGGCTCTCGCCGGCAGGCATCGTCGCAAGGATGAGAGGAACTGGCCGGCAGAACGCCGAGCACGGGTTTCTCGGCGACCCGCTGCGGCCGGTCGCCGGCAGGTACTTCGGCCCCCTGGCCTGGGCGGGCCCGCCGGGGACCGAGCGCGCCGAGGATGTCCCGGTGCCAACCGCTCCGACCGAAAGCGGCTCCGGGGCACCGGCCGCTGCGCCGCCTCAGCCGGCTCCCGCAGGCCCCCCGGTCGCCGACACCCCGCCAGCTCCTACGGCCGCGGACCGGACCGCTCCCACGGCGACCCTCTCGATCCGACGCCGGCGCCTGAGCGCCGTGCTGAGACGAGGGCTGGGGGTAACGCTCTCCTGCTCCGAGGGGTGCGTCGCCGCGGTGGAGGTCTGGCTTCCCGGGCGCACCGCCAGGCGCTTGAAGCTCTCTCGCGGTGCCACGAGGCGGATCGCCCGCCGCTCCCCCGTCCGGCTCGCCGCGAGCACCCGAAAGGGCGTCGTGCTGAAGCTCTCGCGTGCCGCCCGTGCGAGGCTCGCGCGTGCCCGCGGGGTCACGCTGAGGGTGAAGGTGGCGGTGAGCGACGCCGGCGGGAACCGGCGCGCGGTCGCGCGCAGGGCGAGGGTCAGGCGCTGAGCGGCGGCCCGGTCGCGCCATAGCGCAACAGTGGATACGCCAGGCCAACGGCTGGCGGGGACGTGGTGGCGGGTCGGCGGCGCGGGATACTGGTCCGGTGCGCACGGGAAAGGTCGCGTTCGTTCTGGGCGGGGGCGGCCACCTGGGTGCGCACGAGGTCGGGATGCTGCGGGCGTTGCTCGAGAGGGGGGTCGTGCCCGACCTGGTGGTCGGCACGTCGATCGGCGCCATAAACGGCGCCGCTGTAGCGGCGGAGCCGACCGCGGCGGCCATCGGTCGCCTGACCGAGATGTGGTTGCAGATCGAGGGCAGCGATGCCTTCGAGGCATCGGTGTTCGGCCGGCTCGCAACGCTCGCCCGCAGCCGAACGCACCTGCACGAGAACGACGCTCTGCGCAGGATGCTCGCCGGCTCCCTGCCGGTCGGCCGGATCGAAGAGCTGCCGGTGGCCTTCGAGTGCGTGGCCGCCTGCATCGAGACCGCCTCGGAGCGCTGGTTCAGCTCCGGGCCGCTGGTGGACGCGGTGATGGCATCCTCGGCCGTGCCGGGCATCCTGCCTCCTTTCGAGATCGACGGAGAGCACTTCCTCGACGGCGGGATCGTGAACAGCATCCCGGTGAGCCGGGCGCTGGCCCTCGGCGCGCACACGATCTACGTCCTGCACGTGGGAAGGATCGAGCGGCCGCTGCAGCCGCCGCGCTGGCCGTGGGAGGTCGCGCTCGTGGCATTCGAGATTGCGCGCCGTCACCGCTTCATGGGCGACCTGGCCGACCTGCCGGACGACATCGACGTGCATGTGCTGCCGACCGGGCAGGCCAACCCTCCCCGCTTCACCGACCTGTCCCAGTTTCGCTACAGGGACACTTCGCAGACGAGCGAGCACATCTCGCGCGCATACGAGGCCTCGGCGGCGTACCTCCGCGAGAAGCCGCTCGGCGACCCCTGATGCGCCTGCCACCGAAGCTGCTGCGGCGCCTGCTGCTCGGGCCCGCGGTGCTCCTGGTCGACGCCCTCCTGATCTCGGTGTCGCCCGTGGTGATCGTCCTGGCCGCGGTGGCCTCGCCCTTCTTCGGCGGCTGGCGTCCGCTGCGGGTGGCCCTGATCGTCATCGCATTCGCCGCATATCACCTGGCTGCGACGCTCGCGTGCCTACTGCTCTGGATCGCGAGCGGCTTCGGCCGGAGGGCGCGCTCGGAGGGCATGCAGCGCGCTCATTACCGGGTAATGCGGTGGTTTGTGGCGGGCCTCTACCGTGTCATCGTGAGGCTGGCTTGCGTGCAGATCGAGATCTCGGACTCCCGCGCCGCGAGCGAGGCCATGTCACGAGCCGATCGCCCGGTGCTCCTGCTCAGCCGACACGCGGGGGAGGGAGACACGCTGCTCGTGCTGCACGAGCTTCTATGCCGGCACGGGCGCAGGCCGCAGGTCGTAATGCACGAGGCGCTCCGGCTCGACCCGCTGATCGACGTGCTCGGCGAGCGGCTTCCCAACCGCTTCGTCGATCCCCGCGGAGGCGACACCGAGGTGGAGATCGCGGCGATGGCCCGAGCGATGGGTCAGAGCGCGGCCCTCGTGATCTTCCCCGAAGGCGCCAACTTCTCCGAGGATCGGCGTCTGCGGGGCATCGAGCGGCTCGACCGGGCGGGACACGCCCAGGAGGCCGAGTGGGCGCGCGCTATCCGCCATCTCAGTGCTCCGCGCCCGGGCGGGACGCTGGCGGCGATTGAGGCGGCGCCAGAAGCGGACGTCGTCCTGATGGGCCACGTCGGCTTCCCGGCGGGGCTGGCGGAGGTGTGGAGGCGGCTGCCCGAAGCGCAGACGATCGAGGTTCGCCTATGGCACGAGCCGTCGAGCTCGATACCGGCCGACCGCGAGGAGAAGATCGATTGGCTCTTCGGGCTGTGGCAGAAGCTCGACGCCTGGGTGGACGAGCGGCTGCGGGCGGGAGCTGGGGCCCTCGGCTCGGTGCCGGATTGACAGAGGCCGACCGACCGCATGGACGCTACAACGGGATCTCCCAGAGCGGGAACCAGCGGGTCAGCTCGGGTTCGATCGGCAGCTCCTTGTCGAGCTGGGCCTTCAGTCGCAGCTCGCGCTCGGAGTCGTGCTGCTGCTGGCCCTTGGCGGGCACGAACGGGTAGAAGGTGCCGCGCTTGTAGTTGTAGATGAGGTAGACGCGGTTCCCCCCCGACGCATTGTTGTCCTCGAAGGAGAACACCGCGCACAGCAGGCGGTCGCCGTAGCCGCCCGCCTGGAGCTCGCCCGAGATCGTGTTCAGGGAGACCACGAGGTCGTCGAAGTCCGGATCTCGCAGGATGATCCAGCGGTAGCCGAACTCGTCGTCGCTTGACTCGAGCGTCGCGCCGGTCTCCTCGGCCATGCCCGAAAGCAGTTCCTGGGCGTCCCTGAGAATCCCCTCGAAGTCCGCCGTCGCGAGCGGCTGGAAGACGATGCCGGCAGCACCCGTGCTCTCGATGTTTAGCGCCGTCTGCATCGTGACGTACGTCGTGGTCATCGCAAACAGGCGGTCGGGCGCCGGCGCCTTGAGCTTCTTGCCGCCGCCGAATACCGCGTCGAGGAAGCCCATCGGCCGGGGGCTAGGCGGTGCCGCGCTGGAGTTGCGCCTCGAGCTGGTTGAGGCGCTCGATCCGCTTCTCCATCGGCGGATGGGTGGCGAAGATCGTCTGGATCGCGCCCTTGACGCTGGGGGGCACGATGAAGAAGGCGTTCAGGGCCTCCGCCTGGCGCAGGTCCCGCTGAGGCACCCTGTCCATCTGCCCCGAGATCCGCATGAGCGCCGATGACAGCGCACTCGGGCGCCCGGTGACAAGCGCCGCGCCGCGGTCGGCGGAGAACTCCCGGTAGCGCGAGAGGGCGAGCATGAGGAAGAAGGAGATCACGTAGACCGCCAGCGACACGAGCAGGATCACGATGGCGGCCGGGGCACCGCCGTCGTCGTCGCCTCCACCGAAGAAGAAGGAGAACTGCAGCATCATGGCCGCGACGCTGGCGAAGAAGCTCGCGATGGTCATGATCAGCACGTCGCGGTTCTTCACGTGCGCGAGCTCATGCGCCATGACACCCTCCAGCTCGGCCGGCGAGAGCGTGTTCATGATGCCGGTGGTGGCACAGACCGTGGCGCTCTTCTGCGAGCGCCCGAGCGCGAAGGCGTTGGGCATCGCCGTGTCCGCGACGGCGATCTTCGGCTTCGGAAGGTCGGCCTGGATGCAGAGCCGCTCGATCATCGCGTGCAGCCCGGGCGCCTCCTGGGGGGAGACCTCCCTGGCGCCCATCGCCCGTAGCGCAAGCTTGTCGGAGAGGAAGAGCTGCGCGAGCGTCATCCCTCCGATCACCACCAGCATCACCGCCACCTGGGCACCCGCTGTCAGGAGCGCCACCACGAACGCGGTGTAGAGCAGACCGAGCAGGAACATCGTGATCAGCATGCGGAACTGCAGGCCGGTGTCGCGCGGAAAGATCGCCTTCTGTGATGCCATGAGATGAAGTGTAGTGAGGGCCGACGTGACCCAGGCCCCCCTCTCGGGCCGCCCCTGCACGATCCCTTGCAGGTGGCAGGAAAAGGGCTGCCGGAGGCGTGGTCTCGTGCTACGGTGCCCCCGTCCCAAGCGATGAATTGCCCTGCATAACCACCGTAAACGGGACATCCGCGGCCATGCCTCTGGCAGGGGGGAGCCGTCATCTTCGAGCGTGACGTAGCGGGGAGCGCGCGACCCATCAGCCGACCCCGTAGCGCCGTCCGGACGAGACAAGACCATGAGCATGAGAAAGACCTTCTGGGTTCCCATCACGCTGGCCGTCGCGGCCTACCTGCTGCTGCCCCTGCCCGGGCAGTCGGCTCCCCTGTCAAAGAGGATCCAGGAAAAGCGCGCGCAGGTTGAGCGCAAGAAGCGCAAGGAGGGGGTGCTCACGACCACGATCCAGGGCTACAACAGCCGCATAGGAGGCCTTCGGGGGGACATCCGCCAGGCGGAGAAGAGGCTGAGCGTGGTGCAGTCGGACCTCGACGCCAAGCGCGACGAGCTGCTGCGGGTGCGCGACCAGCTCGAGGTGGCTCGCGACCGCCTCGAGCGAGCCCGCGCTGAGCTGCGAGCCTCCCGCGGCGCGCTGGCGGACCGGCTCGTGGAGCTGTATAAGGCCGACGAGCCCGATGCCCTCACCGTCGTGCTGGAGGCCGACGGGTTCGCCGATCTGCTCGAGCGCACCGAGTTCCTCGAGCGCATCTCCGATCAGGATCGCCAGATCGTGGAGAAGGTGCGGGTGCTCAAGGCACGCGCGGAGAGGTCCGAGCGGCGGCTGGCCGGCCTCGAGGAACAGAAGCGGGTGGCAGCCGAGACGATCTTGCGCCGGCGCGACGACATCGCGGCCACGCGGGATCGATTGGCCACCGCCCAGGGAGAGCTGCGCGTCGCGCGCAACGGCCGCCGGAGCGTGCTGGCCAAGGTGCGGCGCGAGCGCAACAGGGCGCAGGAGGACCTGGCCGCGCTCGAGCGAGAGCAGGCGAAGGTGCGCAGCGCACTGGCGGGGGCGGCGCCCGGTGCGTTCGCGCCGAGATCAGGCGCCGGCCCGATCAGGCGTGGATCGGGCCGCCTCATCTGGCCGATCAACGGTCCGCTGACCTCGCCGTTCGGCATGCGCTGGGGGCGGCTCCACGCGGGAGTCGACATCTCCGCCCCGAGCGGCACGCCGATCAGAGCCGCCGACTCGGGTCGAGTGGTCCTGCTCGGCTTCACGGGCGGCTACGGCAACTACACCTGCATCCAGCATACGAGCAGCATGTCCACCTGCTACGCGCACCAGTCCGGCTATGCCACCTCGAGCGGCGCCGGCGTGCGCCAGGGCCAGGTGATCGGGTACGTGGGCAACACCGGCAACTCCTTCGGCGCCCACCTGCACTTCGAGGTGCGCATCGGCGGGTCTCCGGTCAACCCGCTCGGCTACCTCTAGGCCTCCCCCAGCTAGGGTC
>DASZCV010000041.1:0-9453 GCA_035942755.1 Thermoleophilaceae bacterium | reverse complement strand
TGCTCACCGTGACCGCGCCGCCCGACTTGGCGGCGCCGGTGGTCTCCTCGGCCGGCTGTCGTTCGGTCTTCTGCGTGGTACCGGCGCTGCCGCCGTCGTCTCCGTCGTCCCCGCCGCAGCCCGCGACGGCAAGGGAGAGCGCAAGGCAGGAGAGGAGCAGCACTGGCCATCTGTTCATCGGAGCCTCCTGTTCATGGGTGTTGCAAGCCTACGCTGAGGTGCGACTCACGCTCCCAGCAGGAGCTCCATCAGCGCCTTTTGGGCGTGCAGCCGGTTCTCGGCCTGGTCCCACACCGCGGAGCTCGGACCGTAGAGCACCTCCGGGGCGATCTCGTCTCCGGGGTGCGCGGGCAGGCAGTGGAGGGCCACGGCCCCGGCGGCACCCCGCCCGAGCAGCCTCTCGTCGAGCCGGTAGGGCTCGAGCAGCTCGCGCCGGCTCTCGGCCGATGCCGGGTCGTCGTCCATGCTCACCCACACGTCGGTGTAGAGGGCGTGGGCCCCGTCAGCCGCCTCTTCGGGGTCCTCGGTGAGGAGCGCGCCGGTGGGCGCCTCCCGCGGGGCCAGCTCGGCCGGTGTGGCCACCGCCACCTCCACGCCCGCCCTGGCGCCCATCACCATGAGCGAGCGGGTCACGTTGTTGCCGTCGCCCATGTAGGCCAGCCTCAACCCGTCGAGCTGCCCGAAGCGCTCGCGCAGCGTGAGCAGGTCGGCCAGCACCTGGCACGGGTGGTGCTCGCGCGTGAGCATGTTGATCACCGGCACCGACGCGTGCGCGGCCAGTTCCTGCACCACCTCGTGGGGACCTGTGCGGACCGCTATTCCCGCCACGAAGCGCGACAGCACGAGCGCCGTATCGCGCGCGGACTCCCCGCGCGAGAGTTGCAGCTCCTCGCCGCGCAGCACCACCGCATGGCCGCCGAGCTCTTGCACGCCCACCTCGAAGGACACCCGAGTGCGGGTGGATGGACGCTCGAACACCAGCGCAACGCTGCGCCCCGCGAGTGCGCGCGAGGCGGCGCGGTCGGCCTTCAGCTCGAGCGCGCGGTCCAGGAGCGCGCCGAGCTCGTCGCTCGTAAGCTCCTCCCCGGTCAGAAAATGGCGAGTCACCGGGGGATCGTAGTCAGGGCGCTCACTTGGAACCTCTTTCACGGCCGCGACGATCCACCCGAGCGGTCGCTCCTGACGTGGCGGTCGCGGCTGCTGGGTGATACCGAGCGGGGGGTCACCTACGCGCAGGTGAACGCGCCGTTGCTGCGGGAGTTCGCGGCGTTGCTCGCGGGGTGGGACTGGCAGGTGGCGCTCCTGCAGGAGGCCCCGCCGCGCTGGCTGGCCCCCCTGGGCAACCACTGCCGAGCGAGCGGCGTCAGCGCTCTCACCTCGCGCAACCTGCTGGCCGCGGTTCGCGCCGCAGCCGCCCAGTGGAACCCCGATCTGATCGCCTCGAACGAGGGAGGGTCGAACATCGTCCTCGTGCGCTCCCCGGCGCGGATCGTCGAGGTGCAGCGCGTCGTGCTGGCGCGCCGGCCCGAGCGCCGCCGTCTGTTGCTGGCTCGGGTGCAGACCCACGACGGGCGCCGGCTGGTGGTGGCCAACACGCACCTGTCCGTGCCCTCGACGGGGAGCGCCCACGCCGAGGCGCTGCGTGGCGCCGAGCACGCCCTGCGCTTCGCGCGTGACGAGCCACTGATCTTCGGGGGAGACCTCAATCTCCGCCCGGCGCGAGAGCCGGCGGCCTTCGAGGATCTCCATGAGCGCTACTGCCTCGCCTCCCCGACGGCGCCCGGGTCGATCGACCATCTGCTGGCCCGCCAGCTCGATGTGCTTGCTGCGCCCCGGGCGCTCCCCGCGGAGGAGCGCGAGGTCCGCCAACCGGGCGGCCTTCGCCTGCGCCTCTCCGACCATGCCCCTGTCGTGGGCACGTTCGGCGTGCGATAGGGCGATCTCACCGCGCGCCGCGCACGTGTCCGCTCGAGGAGAGCCGGGGCTTTAGCACGGGGGGCCGCTCAGGCGGCTACGCCGAGGTCCTCGTGCAGCACCCGGAAGTCGAGTTCGGTGCCCCCCACCGCGGCCAGCACCCCCTCGCCGCCTTCCGCGCCCTGCCCGCGGCGCCACAGCTCCCGCAGGAAGGCGCCTGCCTCGGGGTCCTCGAACCAGCATGCCCCGAACCGGTCGCAGAGTGCCGCTCGGGTGTGGGTTTCGAGCGCCCAGGCGCGCAGGTAGCGGGCCGCGTAGAAGAAGTCGTCCACGTCGGCCAGCCACGAGCTCGTGGGCCAGTCCACGTGGAGCGCCTGCGACAGGCGTCGGGCGTACACCTGGTCCAGTCCCTCCACCGGCTCGCCGGCGTGCAGCTCGAGCTCGTAGGCGAGCTTTGCCGCGTACCGGCGCAGGAAGACGAGCTTGGAGGCGCGGCTGTGCTCGACGATCGCCGAGGGGTCCTCCACGCCAAGCCGCCGGCTCAGCCACGCGGGGTTCGACACCAGGTGCTCGAAGAGGAAGGCGAAGCCCTCCGTCACCGAGTTGTCGCCCAGGTAGCGGTCCTCGAAGGGCAGCGCGGCGTCGACGTGGGCGTAGTGCTCGGTGTGTCCCGCCTCGTGAAAGAGCGCGGCGAAGTCGTCGCGCCCGCCCACCGGAGCGATCACCAGGTAGACCTCGTCGGGCACCCTCACCGGTGCACAGAACGCGCGCGGAGACTTCTTGGGCCTGCTCTCCGTGTCGATCGTGACACCGGGCTGGGCGTCCACGTCGATTCCCATCGAGCCGAGCGTCTCCCTCAGCACGGGCACCAGGCGCTCCTGGGGAAAGCCCGGATCGAGCGACGGGGCACGGAAGAAGGCGGGCAGGTCCGAGCGTCGCAGCTCGCCGAAGCCGAGGCCTATCTGCCGGCGAAGCTGTGGCTCCACGACCTGCTCGTAGCGATCGCCCGTGGCGGCGAGGAAAGCCGAGGTCTGCCCCTCGAGCGCGCGCAGGTCGATGCCGGAGAGCTCCTCGCACATCGCCAGGTGGGAAGGCCAGCCGAGGTCCCTCGTCAGGGCGTGCGAGGTCTCGAGCAGCTCCCGCAGGAGCGGGTTCAGCGCTGACTCGGTCAGCTCGTTGCGGGCGGCCTCGAGCTGCGCGCGGCGCTCGGGATCCGGCTCGTTCGCCTGCACGACCGCGGCCGAGCGAAACGGGATCCGCTCGCCGTCCCAGTCCACCTCGAGGGCCGCCTCGCAGCGCGCCAGCTCGGCCGATTGCGACTTCGTCTCCCGGCCGATGTGTCCCTCGGTGGCGAACTCCACCAGCGCCGCCGGAGCGGCGGCCTCGCGCAGGCCATCCACCGCCTCGCGAGAGAAGAGCCCGGCGTGGCGGTCGTAGATCGGCTCGATCTCGAAGTCGTCCTGCCGGCCGGAGTAGTGCAGGTAGTACTCGCGGTCGATCGCGGTCAGGAACTCCTCCGCCTCGCGCCGGTATGAGGTCAGGTCGATCGCCACGGGAGCCTGCGAGCATAGAGCGATGTCGGGGACCGCGAGAGGAGCGCAGTCCGATCGCTGATCGGGCGAGCACCGCACCGATGCCCTCCCCGAGGCCCCGGCGAGGGGAGGAGCTCGAGGTCACGATCGACTCGCTCGCACACGGCGGCTCGGGGGTAGGCCGCGCCGAGGGGTTCGTGATCTTCGTCCGCGGCGCCGTGCCGGGAGACCGCGTTCGTGCCCGCGTGGGCAAGGCCAAGCGCTCCTTTGCCGAGGCGAGCATGGTGGAGCTGCTCGAGCCGAGCGCCGAGCGCATCGAGCCTCGCTCCCCTCATCCGGGAGCGCCATGGCAGGTGCTCCCCTACGAGCGCCAGCTCCAGGAGAAGGAGCACCAGGTCCGCGACGCCCTCTCCCGCTTCGGCGGCTTCGAGGAGCCGCCGGTGGAGCCGATCGCGCCCGCCGTCGAGCCGTTTCGCTATCGCAACAACGTGGAGTACTCGTTCGGGAGCTCCGATGAGGGAGAGCTCACGCTCGGCTTCCACCGGGCGGGGCACTGGGACGTGATCGACGACCTGAGCGAGGACATCCTGGCCTCCCAGCGGGTCGATGCCGTGCGCGAGGCCGTGCGACACTGGTGCCGCGAACACGGCCTGACGCCATACGACCGTGAGACCCACGAGGGCTACCTCCGCAACCTGGTGGTCCGTGAGGGCAGGCGAACCGGACAGCTGCAGGCACGGCTCGTGACGAGCAGGGGCCCGCTCCCAGCCGCCGAGCTGGCCGCGGTGGTGCCGGCCGAGAGCGTGCTCTGGACCCAGACCGAGGGCGTTGCCGAGACCACCCGCGAGGGCAAGACTCGGACGCTCAAGGGCAGGGCATCGCTCGAGGAGCAGCTCCACCTCGCAGGTGAGTGCCTGCGCTTTCGCATCTCACCCGACGCCTTCTTCCAGACCAACACCGAGATGGCCGAGCGCCTCTACGCCACCGCCGCCGAGCTGGCCGGCCTGGCCGGGCGCGAGCGCGTCTTCGACCTCTATTGCGGCATCGGCACGATCGCCCTCGCGCTCTCACTGAGCGCGCGCGAGGTGATCGGCGTCGAGATGGCGGAGCGGGCCGTGGCCGACGCGATCGAGAACGCCAAGCTCAACGGCATCGACAACGCGCGCTTCTACGCCGGCGACATCCGGACGGCGATGCGGCCACTACTCGAGGAGGAGGGCAGGGCAGACGTGGTGGTGATCGACCCGCCACGTGCCGGGCTCTCCCAGAAGGTTGTGCGCCGTGTGCTCGAGGTCGAGGCCGGCCGCATCGTGTACGTCTCGTGCAACCCCACCACGCTAGCGCCCAACGCGCGCCAGCTCGTGGACGCCGGCTACGAGCTGCGCACGGTGCGACCGGTGGACATGTTCCCGCAGACGCCCCACATCGAGTCGGTGGCGCTCTTCGAGCGGGTGGGCGATGCCGCCCCCGGTTGAGCGCGCCTGGTTGAGAGACGCCGGGCCGACGGCCCGTCAGGACATCGAGGCTCGCTCGGCGTACTCCACCCGGAGCCTCTCGGGGCCGCGGACGTAGATTCCGAGCCGGTTGGGAGCGAGCGTCAGCCTGTCGGGCACGAGCCCTCCCCGCATCGCCTGATCGGCCACCGCGTCGACCGACTGCACGAGCACTCCGATGTGACTCAGCAGCTCCGGCCCGCCGGCTGACCTCATGCCGGACAGGACCCGGACCTGCTTGTCGGCCACATGAAGCGCGCCTCCGGCAGGGACGAATCCGAGCTCGGCGAGGGCGATCGTGGTCTCGTCCGGGTTCATCGCGCGGAGCACAACGTGATCAATGTCGTAGTCGACGCCACCGCCGAGCACGGAGGTCAGTCCGAGGCCAAGTCCCTCCGGGCCCTCGAAGACGGCGAGACCGGGCTCGGCATGCTCGATGTCAAGCTTGTCCGGCAGCAGAGACAGCGCGCGCTCCAGGTCGGACACGCGCAGCACCACCCGCTCGAGCGCGCCGGGATCTGACGGCGCCTCGGCTTTGGAGAGCAGAAGCCTGGTGCCCGCGTCGGGGCTGCCGAGGAGGCTCAACCCATCGGGGGTCTCCTTCCTCTGCATCCCCAGGTGGTCGCAGAGGAAGGCGGCAAGCCCATCGGGGTCGACCACCCTGAGGGCGATGTGGTCGATCCCCAAGAGCGAGGTTGAAACGTCTGCCTGTGGCCTGGTCATTTCTGCGGGATTACCCAGTGCGCACCCGATCATGCCCAGCCACGAGAGCCCGAAGGGGAAGCCGTAGGGCGAGAGCGGCGGGGGGCTCCGGGGGCGCGAGCCCCCGGCCGCATCAATAAGGCGGGAAGTCGGCGTACCAGTCGCCGAGCGTGCGAAAGGCCTTCCAGAAGCTGCGCTTCGAACGCTCGTCGTCGAGGGAGGCGTCGATGTCCGGGACGTAGAGTGCGTCGCAGCTCGGGGTGAGCTTCTGCACCTCGCCGGGGGCGGCTTCTATCTCGGCCGCGAGGGGAACGCCCAGCCCGTTGACCTCCTCGAGGGCATCCTCGCCCATCACCACCGCCATCCGCGGCTGGACGATCGCAAGCTCGTCGAGCACGCGGGCGCGGCATTCGGGCGCTGACAGGTCGGTGTCCGTCACGGGGCACTTCACCGAGACGGTGCCATAGACAGCCAGTGGGTCGATCCCGAGGCGCTTGAAGCTCTTCATCAGCGCGCTGCCACCCCGCCCGTAGAAGGCAACCCCCTCCTCGATCTCGGAGGGCCGGGGCGCGAACTTCAGCATGAGGATGTCGGCTTGCGGGTGTCCGGATCCGAGCACCGGCATCAGGTTGCCCCTCGGGCAGTGCTCGCAGGCCTGGACCTCCCGCGTGAGCTGGTTCAGCTCGCGGATCGCGCGCTCCAGGTACTTCTCTCGGATCTCGTCGTCGGTCGCGGGCACCTGGAGCGGGGGCTTTGACAGGCCGGCCCGCTGTCCTTTGCCTTGCATCACTCCTTGCCGGCCCGGGCCACTCCCTCGCCGGGCTTCGACGTGCGCTTTCGCCGGCGTTCGGGCGTGGCCTTGGTCTGGATGAACTTGAGCGCCTGCACGTACAGCAAGCTCTGGCGCTTGCGCACTATGTCCGCGTCTCGGAGCGACTCGAGGAACTCCCCCGGCCCGTCGAAGTCGCGCATCCGGATCTTCACGGAGCCCAGCCCGGCGGCCACGTGACTGTCGGATCCGGCACCGGCGACGATGCGGTACTTGGCCGCAAACCGGGCGGCCTCCTCGTTGAAGGCCGAGAAGGCCACACGTGGGTTGAACACCTCGATCGCATCGATGTCCTCCACCACGTCGAGCAGGTGCTCGTAGTCGGGCACGGAGTGCAACCGGTCGAAGGGGTGGGGCACGTACACCAGGCCGCCCTGGGCGCGGATCGCGGCGATGGTCTCATGCAGGCTCATGCCACGAGGGATCTTCTCCTCGATGAAGAGACCGATCACCTCGCCCTGGGCGGCCGTCTTGATCTCCTCGGCCACGATCACCTTGACCCCGCCGTCGCGCTCGGACCGCGCACGTGCCTCATGCGCGCCGGACACCTCGTTGTGGTCGGTCACCGCGATCGCCCCCAGACCCGCCGTCCCGGCGGCTTCGAGCAGCGTGGCCACCGGCGTGGCACAGTCGGGTGAGTGGTCGGTGTGCATGTGCAGGTCCACGTGGATGAAGTCTCGGGAGGCCAGGCGCTTTCTCACCGTTGCGTCTCCTTGCGGGCGGTGACGGCGTCCTGCGACGATCGCATAGAGATCCTCGAGCTCATCGACGGTCCGCGACCACGTCAGCTCGCCACGGGCGCCGCGGATGTCCTTCGAGAAGCGGGCCAGGAGCTCCGGCTCCGCAACCAGCCGCTGGAGTTGAGCGGCCAGCGTGACCGAGTCACGCGGCTCGAACAGGAGCCCGAGATCGCCCTCCTCGAGCACCTCGGCGTATTGCGGCAGTCGGGCAGCCACGGGAACCGTGCCTGCCGCGAGCGCGCGCAGGAGCAGATGAGGCGCCGGAGCAGTGCCGGCCGAGGCCGCAACCACGATCGTGGCCCGCGAGAGATGCTCGGCCTCCGAGCCGTCGGCGGGCCCGGCCATCCGCATCCGGTCGCGCAGGCGGCGCGGCACCTGCAGTGGCGACGCCATGGCGCCGGGATCGCGCAGCCACACCGTGGCCGTCCAGTCGAGCTCCACCGGGAGCTTTCGGATCGCGCGGAGGAAGAGGCGCAACGCTCCCCTCTCCTCCTCCGCGCAGAAGACGATCTCGGGCGGCGAAGAGGGAGGGCCGGAGCGCTCGAGCAGGTCGGCGCCGGGCCTTATCACGCGGTAGCTCCCCGGAAACGAGCGCTCCACGAGGTCGCGTGTGGCCGCGAAGCTGGCGGTGCGGCCGTCGAGGCGCCCGAACATGCGCTCCACGAGGGGGCGCGCCATCTGGGTCGAGACGAACCGCTCCGTCAGGGAGTGGAAGGTGCCCACGTTCAGTGCACGGGAATGGCGTAGGGCCGCCGACGACGCGCTCGGCGCGAATGGCTCGTGCACGTGGAGCAAATCTATGTCCGCGTGGGTGAGCAGGTCCTCGATCGTGCGGGAGACATCGAGCGGCAGCGACACCGAGCCACCCCGTCTGAACGGCAGGCTCTGGCCCACGGCCAGCACCTCGCCGTCGAATAGAGCTTCCGGTTGGCCACGGGTGAGTGCCCCTACCCGGGCTCGCCCATCCCGCACGAGCGCGCGCGAGTCCGACGGTGCCACGACCACCACTTGGTGCCCTCGGTCGCGCAGCTCCTGAGACGTCCGTTCCACGAACCGGTTGACCTCGTGGCGCTGCTCCCACGGGTAGGGGGTGACCTGGGCGATCGAGAGACGTTCCCGCGGCACGAGCGCAGGTTACAGCCGGCCTGATGAGACGGTTCAGGCGGAAGCCGGTTCAGGCAAGGAGGCAAACCAGGCGAACCGCGGTGGACCGGGGTGAAGCGGGTAAAGCGGTGAACCAGGCAAATCAGGCAGGTCGGGTAACCCGTGAATCCTCGAATAATGCGTGCCTTGACCCGTCTAGCTCAAAGCCTGCGCGTCAAGCCTCGGTCCGGATCTTGGCCTTGCCGGGCAGCTTGGGCGCGCCGGCGTACTGCTTGACGAACGCCTCCGTGTCATCGCGCGCCTGGGAGTCCGGCACCTGGACGGGGGGTGACTTCATCAGGTAGGAGCTGGGCGCCTCGAGCGGGCCGCCGAGGCCGTTGTTCAGCGCGAGCTTGCAGCAGCGCACGGCGTCGGTGACGATGCCGGCCGAGTTGGGGGAGTCCCAGACCTCGAGCTTCAGCTCCATGTTGAGCGGCACGTCGCCGAAGGCCTGGCCCTCCATCCGGATGTGGGCCCACTTTCGGTCGGTGAGCCACGGCACGTAGTCCGAGGGGCCGATGTACACGTCGTCCTTGGGCAGCTCGTGCTCCATGATCGACGTGACCGCGTTGGTCTTGGAGATCTTCTTGGACTCCAGCCGCTCGCGCTCGAGCATGTTGTAGAAGTCCATGTTGCCGCCGACGTTGAGCTGCGACGTGCGCAGCATCTTCACGCCGCGCTCGTGGAAGAGGCGGGCGAGCGTGCGGTGGACGATGGTGGCGCCGACCTGGGACTTGATGTCGTCGCCGATGATCGGCAGGCCGGCCTTCTTGAAGCGCTTGTCCCAGTAGTCCTCGCGGGCGATGAAGACGGGGATGCAGTTGACGAAGCCGCAGCCGGCCTCGAGCACCTGCTCGACGTACCACTTGGTCGCGTCCTCGGATCCGACCGGCAGGTAGGAGACGACGACGTCGGTGCGCGTGTCCTTGAGGATCTGGACGATGTCGGCGGTCTCGCCGGGGGCCTTCTCGATCTTCTGCTTGAGGTACTTGCCGAGCCCGTCGTGGGTCATCCCCCGGTGGACGGGGACGCCGAGGTTCCCGATCTAGTTCTTGGTGAACTTGACCGTGTTGTTCTGCCCGGCCCAAATCGCCTCGGAC
>DASZCV010000040.1:0-5298 GCA_035942755.1 Thermoleophilaceae bacterium | reverse complement strand
GATTCCAGTGGACCGCTCGCTCCCCCCGCGTCCGCGCGGCGGCTAGGGTCTGTCGATGGGCACCGCCGCAGAGCCCCGCCCCGCAGAGCTACCGCTGCGCGGCGGGAAGGACGGTGCCACGGTGCGCCTCCATCCCCTGCTCTGCGCGCGGATGGTCGCCCCGCCCGCTTTCTTGGAGCGGGTCGACGGGCGCATGAGCCGCTTGAAGGCGCTGGGGGTGCGGGTGCCCCGGGACGAGTGGATCCAGATCCCCGTGATCGCCTTCCTCGTCGAGCACCCCACGGCGGGGCCGGTCCTCGTGGACACCGGCTTTCACCCGGCCGTGGCGGTGGATCCCAAGCAGGCGCTCGGATCGCTCGGTGGCCTGGTCTTCAAGGAGGTGGAGATGGACGCCAACCAGGCGGTGGCCGCCCAGCTTCGTGACCGGGGCGTCGATCCGGCTTCGGTCAGCACGGTGCTGATGACCCACCTGCACTCCGACCACGCGAGTGGGATCGCCGAGTTTCCGGCCGCCACCTTCCTGGTGAGCGCGAAGGAGTGGGAGGCGGGATCCAGCGGGCGCCAGACCGACGGCTACCTCCGCAGGCAGTACGACCACGCCTTCGACTACCGCACACTCGACTTCGACGCGGCGGACGCCGACTCGTTCGCCACCTTCGGCCGCTCCTTCGACATCTTCGGCGACGGCAGCATCCGGATGGTGTTCACCCCCGGCCACTCGCCCGGCCACTGCTCGGTGATCCTCCGGCTCAGGGGAAGGGAGGCACTGATCGCCGGGGACGCCGCCTACACCGTGCGCACGATCCGGGAGTCGCACCTGCCGTTCAAGATGGACGACGAGCACCGCTTCAGGCGCTCGCTGCGCGAGATCCAGCTCTACCTGAAGGGAACCCCGGACGCGCTGGTGATCCCGGGCCACGACATGGAGGCCTGGCGCCGGCTCGACTCGGTCTACGAGTGAGCCAGGGTAGGCGCGCCCGCCACGCGGGCCGCGGGCCGCGGGGCGGAGCAGCGACCTCGCGGCACGCAGGCTGCTAGTGCCCGGCGGCGGTGGCCTCGCCGCCCCGCCGCGCGGCCCGGGCTGCCCTCACCGTGGCGCTGCGCCCGTTCTCGCGGAGCCCGCGCCAGAGCGCCTCGATGCGCGTGAAGATCTCCTCCGACGCTGCTTGGCACTGCGCCCGGTCGGGCGCGTCCACCTGCTCGAAGCGGATGGGGTCGCCGAACTGCAGCGTCACCTTGGGGAACTGAAGGCGCTTCCAGTCGCGCACTCGCTCGGATCCGGCCAGACCGCAGGGCACGACCGGAGCACCCGACTCGAGCGCCAGCCGGCCGATCCCTGGCTTGGCCTCGCCCAGCTCACCGGTGCGCGAGCGCCCGCCCTCGCAGTACATCACCACGATCCCGCCCCGCGCGAGCACCGCGTGAGCGGTCTTGAAGGCCTCCTCGTCGCGGTGCCCGCGGCGCACCGGGAAGACACCGCCGTTGTGGTAGACGATCTGCATCGGGAAGGTGAAGAGCTGGGACTTGGCCATGAACTGGACCTTGCGGCGGAGGTAGACGGCCACGAAGAAGTGGTCCAGGAACGAGAAGTGGTTCGGCGCGATGATCACCGGGCCGTCGGCTGGCACCTTGTCCGAGTCGATCGCCCGGGTGCGGAAGAAGAGCAGCAGGTAGGGGGTCACGATGAGGCGAACCACCTCGTACATCCAGTTGGGCGGCTTGGCGCGCGTACGCGCGTGGAAGCGAGCGAAGTGCTCGGCCGGTCGTTCGTCCTTGTAGACCTGCGGCTTCAGCGAGCCCTTCGGCTGAGACTGCTCCGGCGACATGCTTCCCGTCTACCCACCGTCCGCTGTTTCGTTACGTGCCCAGTCGCGGGCGCGCTCGAGCGCTCTCCCCCAGCCGGCCATGAGCTCCTCGCGCTCGCCGTCGCCCATGCCGGGCTCGTAGCGCGCCGCCTCGCGCCACATCTGCCGCGTGTCCTCCTCGCTCCAGAGGCCGGCTGCCACGCCCGCGAGGTAGGCGGCTCCGAGGGCGGTGGTCTCCGAGACCTCCGGCACGACCACGGGCACGCCGAGCACGTCGGCCTGGAAGCGCATCAGCCACGAGTTGTGCACGGCGCCGCCATCGGCCTTCAACTCCTCAAGCGCAACTCCCGAGACGTGCTCCATCGCCCGAACGGCGTCCACGGTCTGGTAGGCGATCGCCTCGAGGGCGGCGCGGGCCAGATGGGCGCGACCAGAGCCGCGCGTCAGCCCCACGATCGTCCCGCGCGCGTAAGGGTCCCAGTGCGGCGAGCCGAGCCCCGTCAGGGCCGGCACGAAGTAGACGCCGTCGTTTGACTCGAGCGACCGTGCGAGCTCCTCCGTCTCGTCTGCCGCGCCGATGATCCCCAGCCCGTCCCTCAGCCACTGGACCGCCGCCCCGGTCACGAAGATCGCCGCCTCGAGCGCGTAGTCCACGCGCCCTTCGACTCCCCAGGCCACCGTGGTCAGCAGGCCCTCGGCCGGCGGGGGCCTCTCGCCGCCCGCGTTCTCGAGCACGAAGCTGCCCGTGCCATAGGTGTTCTTCCCCATGCCCTGCTCGTGGCAGGCCTGACCGTAGAGCGCCGCCTGCTGATCTCCCGCTATGCCCGCCACCGGCACGCTGCCGCCGAACTCCGATGTGCTCCCGTACACGTGGGCGCTCGGGCACGGCTCGGGAAGCGCCTCCACCGACACGCCGAGCAACCCGCAGAGCTCGGCGTCCCACTGCAGCTCGCCGGTATGGAAGAGCAGCGTGCGCGACGCGTTCGAGTAGTCGGTGGCGTGACGGCCCGTGAGCTTGTGCACGAGCCACGAGTCCACCGTGCCGAAGGCGGCCCTCGCGGGGTCGACCTCGCCGTGCCGGATCAGCCATTCGATCTTCGTGCCCGAGAAGTAGGGGTCGAGAACGAGGCCGGTGCGGTCCCTGAACAGCGGCTCGTGACCCGCCTCCCGCAGCTCGTCGCACCGCTGCGCGGTGCGTCTGTCCTGCCACACGAGCGCGCGGTGCAGGGGCTCGCCGCTCTCCCGGTCCCACGCCACCACGGTCTCGCGCTGGTTGGTGATGCCGATCCCGGTCAGGCGGCGCCCGTCGATGCCCGCCGCCTCGAGCGCATGCCGCCCCACCCGGCGAGTCACCTCCCAGATCTCGTCCGCGTCGTGCTCGACCCATCCGGGCCGGGGGAAGTGCTGCCCGAACTCGCCATAGCCGCGACCGGCGGGGCGCCCGTCACCGTCGAACACGATCGCGGTCGTGCCCGTGGTGCCCTGGTCGAGCGCGAGGATCATGGCGCGAACCTACCCTGATCGCCCGCGCCCGGCACCTCAGGCTGCGCGCAGCGGCACCCCCGGACCGTCGGTGCGGGTAGATAGGGTCTCGCCCGCGCTACCGGCTCCCACAACAGGAGGACGCTTTGCCCAACGTCGAGGCTCACATCACCGGCATCGTCTGGAGTGTCGACTGCCAGGTCGGCCAGGAGGTGAAGGAGGGCGACACCGTGGCCATGCTCGAGTCGATGAAGATGGAGATGCCCGTGGAGACCGAGTACGACGGCACTGTGAGCGAGATCAAGTGCGAGGTGGGCCAGTCGGTCAAGGAGGGCGACGTCCTGGTGGTCCTTGAGTAGGGACCGCGAGCTGGCATCCGGGAAGCTCCTCCTCGACGAGCCCGGCGCGGGGGTCTCCCGCCTCCGCATCCTCAACCGCGAGCGCCGCGGCGCCCTCGACCAAGAGATCCTCGATGCGCTCGCCGAGACCGTGGTGAGCCTCGACGCCCGCTGCCTCGTGCTCACCGGTAGCGGGCCGGTCTTCTCCGCCGGCTACGACCTCGCCAACCTCGGAGAGGGGGAGCTCGACAAACGGGCAGAGCAGCTCGTGGCTCACCCATTCCACGCGGCTATCGAGGCGATCGAGGCCTTTCCGTTTCCGGTCATCGCCCAGCTGAACGGGCACGCGATCGGCGGCGGCCTCGAGCTGGCGCTCAGCTGCGACATCAGGATGGCGGCGCGGGGCATACGGATGGGCATGCCCCCCGCGAAGCTCGGTCTCGTCTACTCGCACACCGGGCTGCGGAGGTTCCTGGACCTGTGCGGACCGGGCTACACGGCGGAGCTCTTCCACGTCGGTAGCAACGTGGACGCCGCTCGCGCCCTCGAGATCGGCCTGGTCAACCACGTGGTCGAGCCGGGCGAGCTCGAGGCGCGGACCACGCTGATGGCCGGCGCGATCGCGGCCAACGCCCCGCTGTCGCTCAAGGGCAACAAGCGCGTCATCCGCACCCTCCAGGCTCACGCCGCGGGGCTACCCCCAGACGTCGAGCGGGAGCTCGTCGAGCTTCGTGAGTCCTGCTTTCGCACCGGGGACTTCCGCGAGGGGGTACGCGCCTTCCACGAGAAGCGGCCGCCTGAGTGGAAGGGCCGCTGAGCAGAGCGCGGCGCCCGCCGCGGTCCTCGGCGGGGTGCGGTTCCGGATCATGTGCGATGGTCTCAGGCCTGCCCATCCGGGCTCCGTCCGGTGCCCGGCCTACCGTGCGCGTAATCGTTCCCCCAGGGAGGTCGAGAGCTTGCCCCCGCTCATCACCTACGAGGAAGCCCTTCAACTGGGCGAGATCGAAGATCACGCCGAGATCGAGGCGCTGATCGACCGGGCATGGAAGGCACGGCTCGAGAGCTTCGGCGACTCTACGGACCTCTGTTCGCTGGTCAACGCCAAGTCGGGCGGCTGCGCCGAGGACTGCGGGTTCTGCGCGCAGTCTCGATTCGCCGAGGCCGACACGCCGATGCACGCGATGATGAGCCCCGAGCAGATCCTCGAGCACGCGCGGGCGGCAGAGGCCGCGGGCGCGCACCGCTTCTGCATGGTCACCCAGGGCCAGGGACTCTCGAAGCGGGACTTCCAGAACATCCTCGACGGCGCGAAGCTGGTGGCCGAGAACACCAACCTGAAGCGGTGCGCCTCTGTCGGGCACATGTCGGTCAAGCGCGCCCAAGAGCTGAAGGAAGCCGGAATCCAGCGCGTGCACCACAACGTGGAGACCGCGGAGAGCTATTACGACGAGGTCTCCACCACGGTGCGCTATGAAGGCCGGCTGCGCACCATCCAGGCGGTCGAGGAGGCAGGTCTCGAGACCTGCGTCGGTGGCATCCTCAACCTCGGTGAGTCCCGCGAGCAGCGGGTGGAGATGGCCTTCCAGCTCGCCAGGATCGACCCCACGAGCGTCCCGATCAACATGCTCAACCCGCGAGCGGGCACGAAGTTCGGCGACCGCGAACACATGGAC
>DASZCV010000039.1:0-3432 GCA_035942755.1 Thermoleophilaceae bacterium | reverse complement strand
GTGGCGCTCGCGGTCGACCTTCTTGAGGTTGTCGCGGTAGCGCTTGCCGTGCTTGGGCATGGCTATGCCACCTCCACGCCCATCGAGCGCGCGGTGCCCTCTATGATCTTGGCGGCCTGGTCGATGTCGTTGGCGTTGAGGTCCGGCATCTTTCGCTCCGCGATCTCGCGCACCTGCGCCTGGCTGATCTTCCCGACCTTGTTCCGATTGGGCTCGCCCGAGCCCTTGTCCAGGCCGATGGCCTGCTTGATGAGCACCGCGGCCGGCGGCGTCTTGGTGATGAAGGTGAACGACCGGTCCTCGAAGACCGTGATCACCACCGGGATGGTCGTGCCGTTCTCGCCCTGGGTCTGGGCGTTGAAGGCCTTGCAGAACTCCATGATGTTCACGCCGTGCTGGCCCAGCGCAGGACCAACCGGGGGTGCCGGGTTGGCGGCTCCGCCGGGGACCTGCAGCTTGATCTGTGTGAGGACTTTCTTGGCCATCTAGATTTTTTTCACCTGGTCGAAGCCGACCTCGACCGGGGTCTCCCGGCCGAAGATGGATACCAGCACCTTGAGCTTGGAGGCATCCTCGTTGATCTCGGAGATCTCACCGGAGAAGTCTGACAGGGGGCCCGAGACCACCTTGACCGACTCCCCGATCGCGAACTGAGCCCGGGCCCGGGGGCGTTCGGCGGCCTCTCTGTTGAGCAGGCGGTCGATCTCGACCTGGCTGAGCGGCACGGGCTTCTGGGAGGCGCCCACAAAGCCGGTGACGCCCGGGGTGTTCTTCACGAGCACCCACGAGTCGTCGGTGAGGTTCATGTTCACCAGCAGGTAGCCCGGCATCGTGCGCTGCTCCTTGGTGACCTTCTGGCCGTCCTTCATCTCCTGCACCTGCTCGGTCGGGATGACGACCTGGCGTACGGCGGTCTGCTGGCCGAGGGTCTGCACCCTGTGCTCCAGGTTCTGCTTGACCTTCTTCTCGTGGCCTGAGTAGGTATTTACGGCGTACCAGCGAAACATGGTGAAAGTAGGCGCTCTCGCTTAGAGGATTGCTTGGATGATGCGGGAGAAGATCGCGTCCAGGAGACCGAGATAGCCCCCGGCGAGCAGGACGAAGCCGAGGACGACGCCGGTCAGCGTGGTGAGGTCCTGGCGCTTAGGCCATTGGACACGCTTCAGCTCCGCCCAGACTGCAAACAGGAACTGTACGAAACGCGGCCGGTCCTTGTGGCGCTCCGCGGCGGCGCGTTGGCCGCTGCGCTCCGGTGTGAGATCTTCTTCGGGCTCGTCCTCGGCCAGGTCGAAGTGCTCCTCCGCCTCGCCGGAGTCGAGGTCCTGCTCGTACTCGAGCACCTCGTCGGAGCGCCCGACATCCTCCGGCGGAGCGTTCGCGCGCAGGTGTGCATCGACAACGGGTTCCTCCTCGCGGCCGTTCTCGCGCGCCTCCCGCTGGGCGGGTGACCCGCCCTCGCGCGCCAGTTCTGGAGACTCGGGCTCCGCCGGCGGCCCGGTGACCGGGGGCTCCGGCCCGGTGCCCGGGCGCTCCGTCGGCGGACGGGTACGCCGGCCGTCGGTGGACTGGCCCTGGGCCTTACGACGGGCTTGACGCTCCTTCGCTCTCTGACGGTTCCGAGCCATGGGCCGCGCACGCCGAGCGTGGCTACGCTCAGCGTGTCTCCTTGTGGGCCGTGTGGCTGCTGCACCAGCGGCAGTACTTGCGCAGCTCGATCCGGTCCGGATTGTTCCGCTTGGACTTCTGGGTCTGATAGTTACGCCGCTTGCAATCCTGACACTCCAGCGTGACGGCGATTCGAACGTCTCCGCGAGCCATGGCTCCTGCTCAATCGTTGCTGTCGGGACAAAGGAAAACCCCGCCGCCGCGAGGTTCCCCACTGAGGATAGCGTGGGTCAGATCCCTGGGTTGCGCGCCTCGTCGAGCAGGGCCAGCGAGCGCGGGTCGAGCGCCTGATCGAACTTGCGGGCAAAGTGCTTGCCCGAGGAGAGCAGGCCCTCCACGTCCTCGGCCCTGAACGTGCGCGGGTGCGGTGAGCCCTCCTTGAAGCCGAGCAGTCGCGGCGTAGGTCCCACGCTGATCGAAGGGTCGTTGACGAGCACCGTCGCGAACAGCGACTCGCTCGGAATAATGGTGCGGCGGTAGTGGCTCATCACGGATGTGCGCGTGCGCGCGAAGTCGAGCACCGCCCTCATAGCCCGGCGCTCGAGCGTCACCCAGTCCGAGGACACGCAGCAGCGTAGGCCGGGTCCGAACGGATGCCGCGGTGGCTTGACGCCCAGGCGCATTCCGAGGCCCATTGGCAGCTCGCGGAGGTAGGCGTTGGATCCGAGAGCCCGCCCGAGGACCGTCGCGAGCGGCCGAGGTGGCGCGTAGTGGCGGTAGCGGTAGCGCAGGTAGAACTCCTGGTGGGGCGGCGGCGGCGGCGCGGACAGGTCGAGCTCCCAGTGATCTCCGAGCAGCGCCCGGTGCGGGCTTTCGCGCAGGTGACGCTCGAAGTCCGGAAGCGGGCGCAGCGGATAGTCCTGCCCGGAGAGCACCGCCACCCAGTCGGGGTCGACCTGCTCGGCCAGCTCGGACAGGGCGCGCAAGAGCATCTCCGTATATCCCGGGCTGCCCCAGTCCACGACGAGTCCGTAGCTCGCGAAGTGCCCGCCGGCCTCCTCCAGCGCCGCCACCTCGAGCGGCTCGCGACGCTGATCGTGATGCACGAGGACGTAGGTCTCCTCTCCTTCCCGCAGCGCCCGCACCAGCCGCAGGACCTGGTCGGGGTTGCGGTGGGAGACGACCAGGAAGGCGATCACGCGCGCGGCCAGGCTAGCGCGGTCCGGCGCCAACGGGCGCCGGACGTGTTGCAAGGTGCGCGCGCCCGGTGAGCCCGCCGCTCAGGCGAGCGGCAGGTCCCGATGCTTCTCGGCCACCATCGCCACATAGTGCAGCGGCTCGCCGTCGACCGACAGCCGGTGGCGGTAGCGACGGTGTGCGCCCAGCTCCATCGTGCCGTCATCGAGCGCGCGGCGGACCAGCCGGGAGAACCCGCTGCCGTCATTGCGAGCGATGAAGTCCTCCTTGATCGTGAAGGCGATGAGGCCACCGGGCTCCACCAGGTTGTAGGCGGCGGCGAACGCCTCGGGCGGAATGTCGCCGAAGCCCAGGGCGGCCACGGTGATAAGGCAGTTGAAGCGCCGCGCCTCCAGCGCGCGCAGAGCGGCGGGCGGGATGTCGGTGAGGTCGAGCACGAGGTAGTCGTGGTAGACGCCGGGGCGGTCGCGCTCGGTGGCCTCGGCTGCGGCTTCGATGATGTCCACGCCCACGACGGTCGTGACCCCCAGCGACTGCAGTTGCTCGCCGACCATGCCGTTGCCGGCGCCCACGTCAAGGACCGTCAGGTTCGAGCTGTCGAGCCCGGTGGCGCGTAGGAGCTCGCAGAGC
>DASZCV010000038.1:0-3216 GCA_035942755.1 Thermoleophilaceae bacterium | reverse complement strand
GTCTTACCCCCTGCCCTGGGCCAGGCACAAGCGGGGCCACCGGGTTTCCGAAGCCATCCGAGCCGGGCGGAGGGGTGGTGGGCGGGGCGGTGCCCGGCGGGGTCTCGCCGGGGGGCGGGGTCGTGGAGCCTCCGGGGACCGTGAAGGCAGCCGCAGTCTGGGTGTGGATGCCGTGTTCGGGCAGTGTCGACACGGCTACGACCATGTGGGTGCCGGGAGCGGCGTCGGGAGGGATGGTGATCGGCTGTTGGAACGCCGGTCCCGCGCCCCGGGCGAGCTCAGGGCCGGTGGGGGACCCCCACGTCATCTTCACGTCGTGGCCGGGCGGAAACCCGCTCCCGACAGCGGTGACGGTGCTGCCCGCCGGCCCGGTGGTGGGGCTGAGCCTGAAGCTGCCCTGCGGGACGCATGCCCACGCCAGGGACACCGCCGACACCAGCACGACAATCGCGCCAATGGTTCCCAGCAAGACAAGACGTCGCATCAGACCCGCTCCCTTTCAGCTCAATTGCCCAGTCAACCGCTCTATGTGCTGAGTCTAGCCCCCGCTCTCGGGATCGTCACAAGGGGGCCACTCGCCCCATTGTTACCGATGTCAGGCAAAAATGCGCGACTTTTCTGCAGAAGGTCGGCCCGCTCGAGGCGGCCGGCAGACCGCACCCTAACCGGTGCACGCACAGAGAGCGGTCTGAGCACCCGGCGGTTGGCGGCCCGCTGGGCGAGTGGCGGGAGCAGGATTCGAACCTGCGTAGGCATAGCCAACCGGTTTACAGCCGGTCTCCTTTAACCACTCGGACATCCCGCCAGAGCAGGAGGCGATTGTAGAGGGAGCTAGGAAGCGTCCCGCAGGCCCTGTGCCTCGGGCAGGCATTCAAGCTTCTTGAGGGTGTTGTTCTCGATCTGGCGGATTCGCTCGCGGGTGACGCCGAAGGCCCGTCCCACCTCCTCGAGCGTGCGGGCCTGGTGGCCCTTGAGGCCGTAGCGCATCTCAAGGACCTCCCGCTCACGTTGGGGAAGGGCACCTAGCGCCTTGCCCACGTTCTCCCGGCGCAGGTTCTCCGACGCCGTCTCGAAGGGCGACTCGGCGGCCTGGTCCTCCACCAAGTCGCCGAGCTCCGAGTCCTCCTCCTCGCCGATCGGCTTCTCGAGCGAGACCGGCATCTGAGCGATCCTGAGGATGTCCTTGACCTCGCGGGCCGTCCACTGCAGGTCGTGCGCTATCTCGTCCGGCGTGGGCTCGCGCCCGAACTCCTGGACGAGTTGGCGCTCGACGTGTACGACCTTGTTCAGCCTCTCCACCATGTGGACCGGGATCCGAATGGTGCGTGCCTTGTCGGCGATGGCGCGCGTGACCGCCTGGCGCACCCACCAGGTGGCATAGGTGGAGAACTTGTAGCCGCGCCGGTGGTCGAACTTCTCGACCGCGCGGATCAGGCCGAGCGAGCCCTCCTGGATGAGGTCGAGGAACGACAGCCCCCGTCCGAGATAGCCCTTTGCGATGGACACGACGAGGCGGAGGTTGGCCTCGACCATCTGCTGCTTGGCCGCCATGTCGCCGCGCTCGATTCGCTTGGCGAGCGAGACCTCCTGCTCCGCCGACAGCAGGTCGACGCGGCCGATCGAGCGCAGGTAGAGACGCAGCGAGTCGAGGCTGGGCTCCACCGTGAGGTCGATCTCCGGTTTCTTGGGCGCGGGAGCCGGCCCGTCGGAAGACGCTGGTTGCCCGTCGGGCGGCGCGCCCGCTGCCGGGCGCCCGTCCTGGGCCACCACGTCGATGCCGTTCTCCAGCAGGTGGGCGTGAAGGTCTTGTACCTGCTCCTTGGTCACCTCGACCTCCTCCAGGCACGCGCCGATCTCCTCGAAGGTCAGATAGCCGCGCTCGCGGCCTTCGGCGACCAGCAGGCGAAGCTCTTCCACCTCGAGATACCTCGCCGTGGGCAGCTCGGCCAGCAGCGCTACACCCTCGTCCTTGTGTCTCAACCGATTGCTCCTCCAAGACGCGTGACAATCCGGACGTGGCTTGTGAGCTCGCCCTGATGCTTCTGCCGATCGGTTGTCGCGTCCGCGGCATCTGCCGCGAGGGGCTGAGCCTTGTATGGAGCCTCTTGAGCTCCCAGCTTCGAGCCGCGGCCAATATAGCGTCGATCGTGCCAAATCGCACGTCCTGCTCTCAGTATCGTCTGAGGCCGATGAGCGATGTCACCGCCCGAGCCCACGACGACGTCCAGTCCCGCCGCCCCGGCTCGTATTCGAGCCTTTCTCGGGTGGGGGTCACGAACATCGAGAAGGTCGTACGGATCCGGCTGAACGGCCCCGCCCAGCTCTTCTACGCCCAACTCGAGTGCTTCGTCGATCTCGGTCCGCTGCAGAAGGGCGCGCACATGTCGCGCTTCGAGGAGGTCATCAACGACGCGATCGACGAGATCGTCCTCGAGGAGGCCTTCAAGGCCGAGACCCTGGCTCAGCACATAGCCGAGCGGGTGCGCGACCGACAGGACGGGCTGCGGGCCGAGGTCACGATCGCCGCCCGCTATCCCGAGCAGAAGCGGACACCGGTCTCGGGCTCCCCGACCCAGGAGATATACACGCTGTTCGGCTCCGCGGTGGCATCGGCCATGGGCACCCGCCGAGTGGTCGGCGTGGAGGCGCACGGCATGACCGCCTGCCCCTGTGCACAGGAGATGGTGACCTCCCGCTCGCGCGAGCGGCTCGAGGCCGAGGGCTTCGGCGAGGCAGAGATCGAGCGCATCTTCGACAGCGTTCCGGTGGCAACACACAACCAGCGAGGCATCGGGCGCCTGCACGTGGGCTGTCCCGAGGGGTGCACCGCCGAGATCGAGGCCGAGACGCTCCTTGGCATCGTGGAGCGGTCGATGAGCTCGGAGATATACGAGTTGCTCAAGCGCCCCGATGAGGTGGACGTGGTGGAGAAGGCCCACATGCGGCCGCGGTTCGTGGAGGACTGCGTCCGGGAGATGGTGCGGATGGGAGTCGACGCCTTCGTCGGGCTCGGCGATGACGCATTCCTCCTCGCGCGCCAAGAGAATTTCGAGACGATCCACCGCCACAACGTCGTAGCGGAGCGTCACGGCCTGATGGGCGAGCTCAGCCGAGAGCTGCACGACGAGGTCAGCGCGCCACGCCACGTGACCATGCGCGAGTGGCTCGAAGACGCGCCGCCTCGCGGCTGAGCATCCGCTCCGCCCCCCTACCCGT
>DASZCV010000037.1:0-1864 GCA_035942755.1 Thermoleophilaceae bacterium | reverse complement strand
TGTCCCCCTGGCTGTCGGCACCCCTGTTCACGGGCACGTCGCCGGCCGGGATCGTCGGCGTCGGATCGGTGTCGGTGAAGGCAGAGACCGTGATCGCGACGGCTCCCGCCAGCACGAGCCCGCACGCCACCGGCCACCGGCGCCACTGCCTCAAGAGCTCTTGCGCGCTGATCACGAACCCCCTGAACCTCCGTCACCTGGCGATCGAAGGCGAGGATAGACAGTGGGCGGTGCCGGGTTCGAACCAGCGACCTCCTGCTTGTAAGGCAGGCGCTCTACCAGCTGAGCTAACCGCCCGCGGGCGCCGAGTCTAGCCCTGGCGCTTCCCTAGTATCCCGGCCGTGAACCAAGGACTGTTCTTGCGCTCACTGCTCGTGCAGGCCCTGATCGTCGGCGCGTTGTTCGCGGTCCTCGCGCTCACCCTCGATCGCGAGTTCTTCGAGGACTACGGCTTCGCCGTGGGACCACTCGCGTGGCTCGGCTGCTCGGTCGTGACCGCTCGGCTGCTGGCGCTGCCCGTCGCCCTGGCGCTGTTCGCGGCGGTGGCCGGCGGCGTCGCGGGGGGACTGGTAGGACTGGTTGCCGGCCACGCGCCCGGGCTGGTGGTGAGCCTGCTCGTGTTCGCCGCCTCGTGCGCCGGTCATGACCCGGAGGGGGACGCCGAGCGCGACGCCGCACCTGCCTGACCGGCCCGCATCGCCCGAGTCGATAGGGGCGGGGGGATTCGAACCCCCGATCTCCGGCGTGAAAGGCCGGCGTCCTAACCCCTAGACCACGCCCCCGGGTGCTGCCAGTCTACGCCGAGGCCGAAGCGGGACCGCCCGCCGCCGCGCGCGGGCGCGGCTGCCGGGAGGCACAAGAACGTTCCGAGAAGCGCGGCCACTTGCGCCATCATTGCCGTGCCCCCGTAGCTCAGTGGTCAGAGCGGCGGTCTTTTAAACCGCGCGGCGCGAGTTCGATTCTCGCCGGGGGTATGCACGGCCCTCCAGGCGCGCTCCGATCGAGCGCGGCCGAGCCCTCCGACCGCCCTCAGTGCCTGAAGTGGCGGCGTGCGGTGAAGACCATCGCCACGCCCGCGGCGTCGCAAGCCTCCACCACCTCCGGGTCGCGCCGCGAGCCCCCGGGCTGAATCACCGCACGCACGCCGGTGTCGAACGCCAGCTGCGGTCCGTCGGCGAAGGGGAAGAAGGCATCGGAGGCCATCACGGCGCCGTCGAGGAAGATCTCGGCCGCGGCCGCCTTGCCCAATGCGATCCGCACGGAGTCGACCCGGCTCATCTGTCCCGCCCCCACACCGGCCGTGCCGAGGTCGCGCGCGAGCACGATGGCGTTGGAGCGCACGTGCTTGCACACCTTCCAGGCGAACATCAGCTCGCCCCACTCCGCCTCACTCGGCTTGCGCTCGGTGACCACCTGCATCTCCTCGCGGGACTCCAGGCCGACGTCGCGATCCTGCACCAGCAGCCCGCCCCGCACGCGCTTGAAGTCCGGCTCGCTCACCTCCGAGCGGCGCTGCTCGGAGTCTTCCAGGATGCGCACGTTCTCCTTCTGCTGGAGCACCTCGAGCGCGTCCTCGGCGTAGCCCGGCGCGAACACAAGCTCGATGAACATGTCGTTGAGCTTCTCGGCTAGCGCTCTGTCCACCCGCCGGTTGAGACAGACGACGCCGCCAAAGGCACTCGTCCGGTCGGTGAGCAGCGCCTTGTCGAAGGCCTCGTCGACGGTTGCAGCCAGGGCACAGCCGCAGGGGTTGTTGTGCTTCACGATGGCGGCGGCGGGCACCTCGAACTCCTCCAGGAGCGTTCGGGCCGAGTCGAGGTCGAGCAGGTTGTTGAACGACAGCTCCTTGCCGTGCAGCTTCGAG
>DASZCV010000036.1:0-4805 GCA_035942755.1 Thermoleophilaceae bacterium | reverse complement strand
GTGAAGGGCACGCTCGACGAGCCCGTGGGGCGCTACCCGGCGGGCACCCCCTACAGCGCAGACCAGCCGGACCTCCTGCTCTGGGTGCTGTTCACCCTGGTGGACAGCGGCAGCGTGGTGTACCGCAAGTACGTCGCCTCGATGTCGCGCGGGCAGGAGGCGGCCTACTGGGAGGACTACAAGGTGGTCGGCGAGCTGTTCGGCCTGACGCGCTCGGACATGCCGGACACGCTGGCCGACCTCCACGAGTACCGGCGCGAGATGCTCGAGGGGGACGCGCTTCACGTGACCGACTGGGCGCGGCGGCGAGCACGGAGGATCGTGCTCGAGCCACCCGTGCCGTGGACGGCACGCCCGCTGCTCGAGACCGTCAACTTCATCACCATCGCCCTGCTTCCCGATCGCCTGCGGGACGAGTACGGCTTCGCGCCCCTGCCCCCTGCTGCGGTGCGCAAGGCGATGGTGGCCGGCGGCGCCGAGTACGTGAAGCGCGTGATCGTGCCCTTCCTGCCAGACCGCCTACGGCTGGTCCCGGCGGCACGGGCGGCATAGCCCGGGGCCGCCCACACGGCGGCGCGTGGGCGCCAGGTCTGCTTGACAGCCTCCCGCCGGCTCCATAGCGTCCGGCCGGGAGAGAGCCGCCCTGTCCGGCTGCGCGAGCACGCGCGCCTGGCGTCACGGGTACGGTCGATCGCCTAAACGCCTACCGAGGAGAGTCACACATGCCGATTCCGACCGAGCTCGTTGGATCCCTGCCGAGGCCGATGAAGCTCCAGGAGGCCTATGAGCAGTACGACCAGGGGAACATCACCTTCGAGGAGCTCCAAGCCGAGCAGGACAAGGCGGCCGAGGACTCGATCAAGCGCCTCGAAGCCACCGGTGAGACCTACGTCACCGACGGCGAGCAGCGGGAGTCGAGCTTTGCCACCTATCCGATCACGGACACCCTGGCGGGCACCGGGCTGGCCGACAACCTGGCAGGCGACGGGCAGTTCTTCGCGATCTTCGACGACGGCCACCACCGCCAGCTCCCGCGCCTGACCGGCGGACCGTTCAGGTACAAGACCTACGCGTCCGAGTTCGTCGAGAAGAACAAGGCGATCGCCTCCCATCCGGTCAAGCAGGCGGTGATCTCGGCCTCGATGATGATGCTGCTCTACCCGCTCGAGGAGGAGCTCGAGGGCTACTCGCGCGATCAGTTCCTGGGCGACGTGGTCGACGAGGTCGAGAAGGACGTCCGCCAGGCATTCGGTGCCGGTGCCGAACGCGTGTCGATCGACTTCACAGAGGGGCGGCTTGCCAACAAGAACGACTCGCGCAACCCCTGGACCGGCAAGGACATGCTCCAGGAGTTCATCGACCTGAACAACCGGGTCCTCGACCGCTTCTCGGCCGAGGAGCGCAGGAACATCGGCATCCACACCTGCCCCGGCGGCGACATGGACTCCGTGCACAGCAAGGAGGTCCCCTACGAGAAGCTGCTGACGAAGATGTTCCAGCTGAACGCCGGGTACTTCCTGATCCAGTGCGCCAGCGAGGACGACAAGGAGAACGTCTACCGGCTGGTGGGCGAGAACAGCCGCGAGGATGCAAACGGCGTTCCGCAGGTCTGCTTCATCGGGGTGATCAACCCGCTGACGCCCGAGGTGGAGAGCGCCGAGGAGGTCAAGGACCGCCTTCTCACCGCCGCCAAGTACATCCCGGTCGAGCGCCTGGGAGCCACCGACGACTGCGGCTTCTCACCGTTCAGCCGGGACGAGAAGCCGGCCCACGGTTCCCCCGACTTCGCCCGCGACGTGGCGATGCAGAAGATCTCCGCGCGGCTGGAGGGTGCCCGGATGGCTTCCGAGGAGCTGGGAGTCTAGGCTGGGCTAGGCGCGGTCCATCATGTGGAGCGCCCAGCGCGCGGGCCACGGAGGGGGAGGGGTCTCCTCGCCCACCGTCATGCCGAAGATCGAGCTCGGAGAGCTCCGCGCCTTGGCCCCCACCACGGGATCGGTTGTGTAGGCGGGCAGCTTCCAGACGCCCAGCGCGGTCGCGACCGCCGTCGGATCGGGCATCAGCTCCTCCGCGATCACGGCCTGGATGCCTCCACCCGATCCCTCGGCCGCGAGAACTCCCCAGAGGCCACCCGGAGCCTCCGCCACGCGTGTCCAGGGGTCGTTGAGGAGGGCCTGCTCGGCGAAGACCTCCACCGTCGGATAGTCGATCCCCGCGCCCACGCGGTTCTCGTGAAACCAGCGATGCAGGTCCGCGTTGCTCGGACGCCGGACGCGCCGGTCAGGCGGCGTCCCGCCCCCGCCACCCGGAATGTGCCATCCGTTCGCCTCCGCGAAGCTGGCCTTGGCCAGCGGACCCCGCGCCGGCTGCTCTTTAGAGCAGAAAGCCCGCAGCAGAGTCGCCCCGCGGCCACCGGCTACGCGGCGGGCGCGCTCGATCAGCTCCGAGAAGCAGCCGCGCCGGCGGTACTGGGGAGCGGTCCAGGCCCCGGTGACGATGCCCGCGAGCTCCTGGCGCTCGCCCCCGACGCCAAGGAGGCGGTAGCTCACCGCGGCCCCGGCCACGAGCGTGTCGCCACCGGTGGTGAGCACCAGCAGGTCTGCGGCTGGAGCGCCAACGGGCCGCCGGAACCACCACATGAACTCGGCATGGCCCCCCCAGCCGGGGAAGTGGCGCTGCAGCGCCTCGAGGTAGGCGCGCTCGACGCCCGGGGGGTTGAGCAGGAAGTCCCACGCCGGCATGCCGCCCTCCATCACGCCTCCGGGTGAGGGCGCGCGATCACCCAGCTGTGGGGGGCGCCGCGGCGCAGGACGATGCGCTGGAGCATGATCCCGGGCTGCCGGGGGGTCACCTTGGCCGCGGGGTGCTCCCAGCCCGCGCCGTAGCGCATCAGGTAGGGCCCGCCGGCGCGCTCCACCTGGAGCCCGGCCGCCTCCACCATCCGCGTGCGCCCGGCCATGTTCGGCAGGTACCAGAACGGTCGCCCGGGCTGCATCACCACCTCGGCCGCAGGCTCGCCCCTGCGGAGGATCGTGAGCGGCACGGAGATCCCGTCGTTGCTCATCAGACGGCCGTCCCGGCGCAGCACTCCGCGCACCGCCGCAAGGGCGTCCACCGGATTCCGGAGGTGCAGGAGGATCGTTCCGATGAAGGCGAAATCGAACTCGCCGATCTCCTCGGGGGTGATGTCGTACACCGAGATCAGCCGGCGCTCGACCCTCGATCCGAGCGCGCGGTGGGCCACCTGGAAGGCCAGGTTGCGCCGCTCGAGGTTCTCCAAGGTCTCACCCTCGATGGCCGGCCGCGGGGGCGGGAAGTCCAGGAGGCCGGGATCCTCCACATCGACGCCCACCACCTCCGCAGCACCGCGACGCTCCATCTCGAAGGCCCAGAAGCCGTCACGGGTGCCCACGTCGAGGCAGCGCTTGCCCGCGAGCGAATCCGGCAGTGGAATGCGCCGGGCCGTGTCCTCCAAGTCGTAGTCCCCGGGGGTCACGACGCCCCCGGGCAGGGTCATGCCGTGGTACCAGCGCGCCCGCGCGACGTCTGCTGCAAGGCCCGCAGGAGGGGCGGCGCCCGATCCGCTGTCGGGCGAGCCGCGCACCGGTGTCCTGCGGCCGGCGCTCACCTCCTGAAGGCGCCGCGGAGCGCCTTGCGTCCCAGCTGCGCGAGCGACGGCACGCCCCTCCTGAGCGCTCCCAGCCTCCCCGAGTCGCGCCCGTACAGCAGGTGCGCCGCCTCGTGCATGGCCTTGCCGAGCGAGCGGTCGTAGGGGTGCCACCAGAAGTTGCGCATCCGCGAGGGCTCCCAGGAGACGAGCTTCACGTTCACGCACTCGTACAGGCCGAACTTGGAGTGGGAGCGCCCGAGCCCCGAGTCCTTCACGCCACCCCACGAGCAGGAGCAGGCGCCGTGGCTGAACATGTGGTCGTTGACCCACACCATTCCGGCCTCGAGCCGCCGGGCGATCCTGTCCCCGCGGGCACGGTCGAGCGTCCACACCGACGCACCGAGCCCGAACTCGGAGTCGTTGGCGAGCGCGATCGCCTCGTCCTCCGAGTCCACGGTGACCACCGGCAGCACGGGGCCGAAGATCTCCTCGCGCATGATCCGCATGTCGTGGGTCACGCCGGTGAGGACGGCGGGCGCGAAGAGATTCGCGTCGTGACCGCCGACCGGGCCTCCGCACCGCAGCTCGGCACCGTCTGAGACGGCGTCGGCCACCAGCTCGCACACCAGCTCGAACTGCTCGCGGGACACCATCGGGCCGATCTCCGTGTCGGGGGCGAGCGGGTCGCCCACCCGCAGCGCCCCGGCCCCTCGGACGAGCTCTTCCGTGAAGCGCTCGGCTACGTCGCGCATCACGTAGACGCGCTCGATTCCCGAGCACGTCTGGCCGGCGTTGGCAAAGCCGCCCCACAGCGCGCCCGACACGGCGTTCGGAAGGTTGGCATCCGGCAAAACCAGCATCGGATCCTTGCCCCCGAGCTCGAGCACGGAGCCCTTCATCCGCTCCGCACACGCCGTACCGACCCGGCGGCCCACCTCGACCGAGCCGGTGAAGAAGATCTTGGAGGCGCTCGACTCCACCAGCGCCTGGCCTACGGCGCCGCCCCCGTGCACCGTGCGCACGAGCCCCTCCGGCAGCCCGGCCCGCTCGAACACGTCCTGGATGCGCTGCCCGATCAGTGGCGTGAGCGACGCCGGCTTGAGCACCACGCCGTTGCCGCACATGAGGGCCATCGCCACCTCGGTGAACGGGATCGACCACGGATAGTTCCAGGGGGCGATCACGCCGACCACCC
>DASZCV010000035.1:0-3658 GCA_035942755.1 Thermoleophilaceae bacterium | reverse complement strand
GCTGCTGATGGCGTCGATGATCTCGTCTCCCAGTCCCGGCAGCTCAGGGCGCAGGGTCTCGGCCACCTCGGGTGGCAGCGACGTCCACGGGTGGGCGCTGAGGGGGTCAGGCACTTGTAGGCAGACTACAAGAAATGCGATGAGGTCGTGAGTGTTCGGCCTAGCAGCCGGGGTGTTCTACTCCGTAATGTCCATACCATGAGCACTACGACAACCGCCGAGGCCCCAGCGCCCGACCGGCCCGCGCCGAGCGCGAGCACGCCCCCGGACGCGCCGCCGCCGCGCCACATGAGCCGCCTGCAGCGCAACTTCAACATCGGCGGGGTCATCCTCCCCTTCGTGGCCTTCGCGGCCGCGATCCCCCTCCTGTGGAACAACGTGCTCGGCTGGACCGACGTGGGCATCTTCGCCGGCGTCTACCTGGCCTCCGCCTTCGGGATCACGATCGGCTTTCACCGGCTGCTCACCCATCGCGCGTTCCAGACCCACGCCCCCACCAAGTACCTGTTCGCGGTCCTGGGATCGATGGCGGTGCAGGGGCCGGTGATCTGCTGGGTGGCCGACCACCGCAAGCATCCCGCGTTCACCGATGAGGAGGGCGATCCGCACAGCCCCCATCTGGTGCACGGAGACGGAGTGATCGCCAACCTGAAGGGCCTCTACCACGCCCATGTAGGCTGGCTGTTCGACGAGCACGGCATGGCAGACGCCAAGCGCTTTGCCCCCGAGCTCCTCGAGGATCCGGGGATGCGCTTCATCAACCGCCACTTCATCTGGATCGTGGCCCTCGGGCTCGCGATCCCCTTCGCGCTCGGGTTCGCCATCACCGGCGGCCTGGCCGGCGCGCTTACCGCACTGCTGTGGGCGGGCTTCGCGCGCATCTTCCTCGTCCACCACGTGACCTGGAGCATCAACTCGATCTGCCACTTCTTCGGACGCAGGCGCTTCGAGCTCGAGGACGAGTCCACCAACTGCGCCTGGTTGGCCATTACCTCGTTGGGCGAGGCGTGGCACCACAACCACCATGCGTTTCCGCGGTCCGCCGCGCACGGTCTGCGCTGGTACGAGATCGACCTCTCGGCGCTCGTGATCAAGGCGATGGACAAGGTCGGGCTGGCGTGGAACGTGGTGCAGATCACTCCCGAGCGCCAGCGCGAGCGACTGGCCCAGGCGGCGAAGGCGGCGTAGGGCCGGGAGGCTCCCGTAGGGCCAGGAGGCTCTCCCAAGGCTCCGTACCGGCGGCCCGAAGGCGGCGCAGATCCCCCCGAGTGAAGCCTTGAGGGCGCCATGGGCCACCGAACCGTTCACTCGGGGTGGTGGAGGCGGCATCCTCGGGCGGGGAACCAACCGAGTGAACAGTTCGAGGCGCTATCAGGCCACCAACCGTCCGCTCCTCTGGGCGAGGCCTCGGCGCCCGCCCTCCCCGGACGGGCTGCTCAGAGCGCTTGCCGGAGCAGCCCTTCTACCTCGCCTCGCCCCACGCCGCCCGGCGTGTTCTGCAGAGCCGGATGGCGCGCCACGGCGGCCGCCAACTCGGTGAGTGCGCCGGCCGTGACGCCCAGCTCGGACAGGCGCGCCATCCCGGTGTGCACCGCAAGCTCCGATACCCGGTCCCCGGCCCTGGCGGGATCTCTTGCCGGCTCTCCGAGCGCCCGTGCGAACGCGCCGAGCTCGCGTGGCGCCCGCCCGGCCATGAACCTTGCGCTGTGTGGGAGCACGACGGCGTTCGTCTCTGCGTGCGGGGTGTCACACGTTCGTACGATGGTCTGGCAGATGGCATGGTGCAGGGCGAGCCCCGTCGTGCCGATGGCGTAGCCGGCGAGCAGCGCGGCCAGGGCCAGCTCCGCCGCGACCGCTCGCTCGCCCACGGCCGGCGCCATCTCTGCCGTTACCGCTCTCTCCCCTCCGGCCGGCGCCGGCCCTACCGCTCGTTCCGGCGCCGCCGCTCCGGCGGCACCCTCCCCCCTTCCAAGCGCCCCGGCCACGAGCTCGGTGGCCCGCAGGGCCGCCATCTCTGCCACGGGATTCGCACGGGGAGTGTAGAGCGACTCCATGGCGTGCGCCAGCGCGTTCATCGCCGTGGCCGCAAGGCGTGGTGCGGGCAATGAGGTCAGCAGGCAGGGGTCGGATATCACGAGCGAGGGACGTACCAGCCGCCACTCCTCCACGCCGGAAGGCATGCGATGGAACGGCGTGAACGGCGAGCCGGCAAGAGTCGTGGGGATGGCGGCGCACTCCAGCCGGTCGGCCCCCGCTATTGCCTTGGCGACGTCGACCACCCGCCCGCCTCCCAGCGCCACCAGCGGGCGGCCCTCCACCCCGGCGCGCACCGCGGCCGCTGCGTCGGGAACCGAGCCGGCGGGCACGTGGAGGACCGTGCCCGCAGGCTGCCCGAACGCGGGCGCGGACGCCAGTGCACGCTTGGTGGTGAGCAGGGCATACCGCTCGAAGCCCCGCTCGGCCAGAAGAGCACCGGCCTCGCCGAGCACGCCCGCGCCGAACCGGATCAGCCGCTCGCCATCTACGAAGGTGAAGCGCGAGACGACCATCGAGTCTAACCGCCGCCGAACCGGATCAGCCGCTCGCCGGCTGCGAAGGCGAAGGCCGACACGGCAGCCGACCTACGGCGTCGGTGCCTTCGAGGCCTCCTGCGCGTGGTGCTCGGCCTCGGCAACCGGCGAGTTGCCGAGGGCGTTGGCGATCGCTCGCAGATAGGCCCGGCCGGAAGCCTCCATCGTGTCAGGTGAGACCCCCTGGCCCTGCGCCAGCCGGCCACCGAGCTCGAGCAGGACCGTGACCTCGGCCAGGGCGTCACGGCCCGCCGTGACCGCGCTCACGTGGTACTCCTTCAGCCGCGCCTCGCGGCCCGTCGCGGCGTTCAGCGCGCTGAAGAAGGCGTCCACGGGACCATCGCCGGTGAACGAGCCCTCCCCCAGCTCGCCTCCGGGAAGGCGCACGGAGACACGCGCGAACGGCGAGCGGTCGGAGCCCGCCTCGACGTCGAAGGACTCGAGTCCGAAGGCGCCCTCCGACTGGCGCATCTCGTCGGACACGAGCGCCTCGAGGTCGAGCGCCGTGACCTTCTTCTTGCGGTCGGCCACCTCCTTGAAGCGCTTGAACGCCGTGTTGAGCGCAGCGCCCTCCACAGTGAAGCCCAGCTCCTCCAGGGCATTGCGCAGAGCGTGGCGTCCGGAGTGCTTGCCGAGCACGATCGAGTTGCTCTCGAGTCCGATCGTGGTGGCGTCCATGATCTCGTAGGTGGTGCGCTCCTTGAGCACGCCGTCCTGATGGATGCCGGCCTCGTGCGCGAACGCGTTGCGACCCACGATCGCCTTGTTGGGCTGCACCTGATAGCCGGTCATCCGAGACACCAGCCGGCTGGTGCGGGCCAGCTCCTCGGTGTTCACGCCAGTCCAGAGGCCGTGGCTTGCCTCCCGGGTGCGCAGCAGCATCACGACCTCCTCGAGCGATGCGTTGCCGGCGCGCTCCCCGATGCCGTTGATCGCGCACTCCACCTGACGGCAGCCGGCGCGCACTCCGGCGAACGAGTTGGCCACCGCCAGACCGAGGTCGTCGTGGCAGTGCACCGAGAGCGTGACCTCGGCCAGCCCCGGCACCCGCCGGACCAGCTCGCGAAACATGTCCGCATACTCGTCGG
>DASZCV010000034.1:0-6855 GCA_035942755.1 Thermoleophilaceae bacterium | reverse complement strand
GTCCTGGATGACCTGGCGGTAGGTGAACCGGACGACGCGATAGCCGGCAACCGTGAGCTGGGCGTCGCGCGCGCGATCCCGTTCGAAGGCGGCGCGCGTGCGGTGGCTCGCGTGGCCGTCGGTCTCGACCACAAGGCGTTCTCCACGCCACTGGGAGTCCACCTCGAAGCCGGCCAGGCGGGCGTTGACATCCGGGCGTGGGAGGCGATTCCCGTCGCATAGTGCGAGAAAGCGCTCCTCGAGCTAACTGCGGGTGATGGTCGTGCCGAAGGAGTGGTCCCGCAGAACACCGGCCAGGACAGCGCTTCCCGCGCGCCCGGACGTGACCACGAGCAGCGCGTCGACATCTTTCAAATCGAAGACGCCGAGCCGCTCTGCCTCTTCGATGGCCCGCTCGAGCGCCCGCCGTGGCACGCTTGTGGAGAGATCGAGCAGCGTGCGGTGGACGCGGTGCAGCCTGCCCACCTTGACGCGGTGGGCGATCGCGCCGCGATCAAGCCCGGCGGCCGCGAGCTGCGGTCGGCTCACGACGCCGTACTGGGCCTCGGCCAGAGCGGCGATGCGCCGATCGGCGCGGTGGCCCGGCGACCCTTCGACGCGCTCTGCACCCATTGGGTGCAGAAGGAGTCGACGATCCAGGGTTCGCCCCTCCCCGCGATGCCATCGACGCTTTCTGCATGTGGAGGATGAAGAAAGCGTCGAGCGGTCCATGGCGCGGCTTCTCTCGACGCCCCTGGACGCCTAGTGCACGCAGGTCATGCAGAACGCGTCAGCCCCAAACCGCACGCTCCCCGCGACGACCCTGGACGCCTAATGCACGCAGGTCATGCAGAACGCGTCGGGCTCACCCAAACCGCATGCTCCCCGCCAACCCTCGACGCCTTCTGCACCCACCAGATGCGAATCGCGTCAGGCGCTCCCAGGCGCACGGGCGCTCCGGACCGCGTCGAACTCTCCCAGCCGCGGCGGCAAACCGGATCCACGCCGACCTCGGGTAGCCTTCCGCCGCCTATGAGCCTGGTGGTCGTGGGATCGATCGCGTTCGACGCGGTGACGACTCCGTTCGGAGAGCGGGAGCGGATGCTCGGCGGGTCCGCCGTGCACTTCTCGCTGGCCGCCAGCTTCTTTACCGACGTCCGCGTCGTGGGCCCGGTGGGAGACGACTTCGGCGCGGACGAGTACGCCGTGCTGCACGGCCGCGGGGTGAACACGGATGACATCGAGCGCGTGGAGGGCGGCGACACGTTCTTCTGGAAGGGCCACTACGAGTACGACCTCAACATGGCTCACACCGACGACACGCAGTTGAACGTGTTCGGTGAGTTCCAGCCCAAGCTGTCGGAGGAGTCGAAGCGGGCCGAGAACCTCTTCCTCGCCAACATCCAGCCCGACCTGCAGCGCGAGGTGCGCGAGCAGTGCACCGACACGCGCTTTGCGGGGCTCGACTCCATGAACCTGTGGATCGACATCGCGCGGGACTCGCTCAAGGAGACGATCGCTCAGGTGGACCTGGTGTTCCTCAACGACGCCGAGATCCGGATGCTCACCGAGCAACCGAACCTCGTGCGCGCCGCGCGCGAGGTCATGGCATTGGGCCCGAGCGTGATCGTCGCCAAGCAGGGCGAGTACGGGGCGGCCCTCTTCACCAAGGAGGGCTTCTTTGCCCTGCCCGCCTTCCCGCTCGAGACGGTGATGGACCCGACCGGCGCCGGCGACTCCTTCGCGGGCGGCTTTCTCGGCTTCCTCTCCGCCCAGGAGGACTGGACCGACGAGGCGTCGCTGCGGCGCGCGATGACCTACGGGTCGGTGATCGCGTCGTTCAACGTCGAGGAGTTCGGCACCGAGCGCGTGAGCCGCCTGACCCGCGAGGAGATCGACGAGCGCTTCGAGCACCTTCGCCGCATGACGGCCCTCCAGTAGCCGCGCCGGCCTGAACGCTTCAGCTGGCCTGAATGCCCTCGGCGGCCGTCCCCCTCGGCGGCCGCCCCCCCTCAGCCGGTGTTGCGCATGCCGCCCGCGATCCCGTTGATCGCCAGGAAGGACGCGCGCGTGAGCTGATCGCCGCCCTCGCCCGCCCGCGCGCGGCGCAGCAGCTCGAGCTGCACGAAGGACAGCGTGTCGATGTAGGGGTTACGGCGGTCGATCGAGCGCTGGAGGGCCGGTTGACGGTCGAGCAGCCGGGAGCCTCCGGTGACCCTCACGACCTCCTCGCGCGTGAGCTCGAACTCTGCCTCGATCCGGCTCCAGATCCGGTCCCGCAGGCCCCGGTCCTCGCAGAGGTCGGCGTAGCGGCGGCCGATTCCCATGTCCGCCTTGGCGCACGCCAGCTCGGCGTTCGAGATCAGGCCGGCGAAGAACGGCCAGTCGCGCTCCATCTCACGGAGCAGGTCCAGGCCCACCTCCTCGCGCGCCGCCGCCAGAGCGGTCCCCAGGCCGAACCATGCCGGCAGCGCGACTCGCGTTTGAGTCCAGGAGAAGACCCAGGGGATCGCGCGAAAGTCCTCGATCGAGGACGACTGGCGCCGCTTTGGCGGGCGGGAGCCCAGGCGTAGCCGTGATATCTCGTCCACCGGCGTGCCGGCGTGGAAAAAGGCGTTGAAGTCCGGATCCTCGTAGACCAGCGCGCGGTAGGTCCGGCACGAGCGCTCCGCCATGGTCGCGATCGCCCGCTCGAAAGCCTCGAGCCGGTCCGGGGCCGGCCCCGCGTCCCGTTCGAGGGTGCTCGCCAGGACGGCACTGCCCACCAGCTCCAGCTCCCGCTGGGCTATCTCCCGGACGGAGTACTTGGCGGAGAGCACCTCGCCCTGCTCGGTCATCTTCAGCCGTCCTCCGACCGTGCCCATCGGCTGGCCGAGGATCGCCACGTTGCTGGGACCCCCGCCTCGTCCCACGGCGCCGCCGCGGCCGTGGAAGAAGATCCACGTGACCCCGTGCTCACGCATGCATTCCGCGAGCTCGATCTGCGCCCGGTAGACGGCCCACGCCGAGGCCACGTATCCGACGTCCTTGTTCGAGTCCGAATAGCCGAGCATCACCTCCTGCACGTCGTCCACCGCCCCCAGCGCAGCCTTGTAGACGGGAAGCCCGAGCAGCGTGCGCATCGTGTCGGCGGCCGACTCGAGCGTCTCGCCCGACTCGAAGAGCGGCACCACGCGCAGCATGGCGTCGGTGCCCCCGGCACGGGCGAGCCGGCTCTCCTTCATCAGCAGCAGCACCTCGAGCACGTCGGACGGTCCGGTGGTGCCCGAGATCACGTAGGACTGCACGGCCCCGGCGTGCTCGCCGCTGAGCAGCGAGTAGAGGATGCGGAAGGTCTCGACGACCTCGCGGGTCTCGCCGGAGAACCCGCTCAGGTCCGCGGGGATCAGCGGGCGCCGCTCGGCGATCTCCCGGGTCAACAAGGCCACCCGCTCGCCCTCGGCGATCGAGTCATAGGCCTCGTGCACCCCGAGCACCGAGAAGATCTCCGCCAGCGCGGCGCAATGGCGCTTGGCGTGCTCGCGAACGTCGAGGCGCGCGAAATGGAAACCGAACACCTCGGCCTGGCGGATCAGGTCCCGCAGCTCTCCATCTGCGATGAACCCGCCGTGGTGGGATCGCAGCGAGCTCTCGACCAGCTGCAGGTCGTCGCGCAGCGCCTCCGGCCCGGAATAGCCACTCCCCTTCTTGCGGGTGGCTCGCAGGCGCTCCCTGATCAGCTCGAACGCGCGCCGGTAGGGCTCCTCGGGGTAGCGGCGCTCGAGCGCGGCGGCCAGCTCCGGGAAGCGGTCGGCCCCCGACACCAGCAGCTTCTTGAGCGCCGCGGTCTCCCCGATCACGCGCTGGGAGAGCGATATCTTTGCGCCCACCTCGGCCACCCGGCCCTCCAGGAAGTGCAGGCAGGACTCGCGCATGGTCTCGAGCGTCGCTGCGGTGAGCTGCGGTGTGACGTGCGGATTGCCGTCCCGGTCTCCCCCGATCCACGAGCCGAAGGAGAGCAGCGGCGGCACGTCCCGCTCGTACTCCGGGAATGACTCCGCTACCGCTGCCTCGAGCTCGCGATACCAGGTCGGCACCACCTGCCCGAGCGTGGAGTTGAAGTAGACGAGCCCGGCGCGCACCTCCTCCTGCACCGTCAGCGTGACGGCGCGGATCTCATCCGAGCCCCAGAGCTCCTGGATCGCGGAGGCCAGCTTGCTGCGCGCGGCCGCCTCGTGCCCGGGCATCGGCACGGACTCGTCGAGCGCCCGGAGGATGGCGAAGGCGCGCGCCAGCTTCTTCACGATCGTCCCGCGACGGGCCTCCGTCGGGTGGGCGGTCATGACGGGCCGCAGCTCGGCCCTCGCCAGCATCTGCTCGAGGTCGTCGGCGGTCGTCCCCCTCTCGGCCAGCCGCTGCATGGCGTCCGCGAGTGAGCCGCGGCGCGGCGCGGGCGCCGCCTCCGCGTGGCGCGCACGGATTCGCCTCATGCGCTCGTTGTCCTCGGCCAGGTTGACGAGCTGGAACCAGGCCGTCAGGGAGCGCAGCAGCACATACATGTCCTTGAAGGACAGGGCAGCCACGAACTCCGCGAGCTCGTCGGCTGCGTCGCGATGGCCGGCGCGGGCGCGTCCGGCCAGCTCGACCGCATGCTCGTGCAGCTCCAGCGCGTGATCTCCCTCACCGCTGCGGATCACTTCCGCCAGCACGGAGCCGAGCAGGATCTGGTCGTCGTCGAAGCTGCGGGCAGGGCTGCCGGCCGCCACCCGGGCGGCCCGGTCGTCCTGGAGCTCCGGCCCCTCGGGATGGAGATATCCGCTCACGTGGCGACCGGCGGGTCGGCGCAGCCGAGGGTCCGCTGTGTCATGCCGTGCGCCTCACGGCAGGGATGCTAACCAGCGAGCCGAGAGCTACGATTCCCGCATGGACGTGGCGACCCTGGTGTGGATGCTCGTGATCCTGAAGATCCCGATCATCGCCGCCCTGCTCCTGATCTGGTACGCGGTCAAGGAACCCGACCCGGCCTCGGATGACGACGACGGCGGCAGCCGCGTGCCGCGCGAGCCCACACCGCGGCCGAACCGCCCGCGCCGGCCCCGGCGCGGCCCCCACGCAGAGCCTCCCGCGCCCGCGCCCGAGAGGGTGCGTACGGCGAAGGGCCGGCGGCTCAGGCGACCCGCGGGGCGCTAGGTCCGCTAGGTTCCGCCGGTGAACGCCTTCCACGTGCTCGGTGGCCTGCTTGCCCTCTGGGCACTGGTGGTGTCGTTTCTCGGCATCACACGGGAGAACTGGCCCTCCACGAAGGGCGCCGAGCGCACCGTGATCGCCATCTCGGTCACCCTCGTGCTCTGCGCCATCGGCTCCGCGGTCCTGACGGCCGTGGCGGAGCGCAACGAAGAGAAGGAAGAGGAGCACGAGGGCTCGCAGGAGCACGGCCTGGTGCTCCCGGTCTGAGCGGAGGACGCTGCCGTGCCGATCGATGACGGCCACGCGATCCACTACCTGGCGCTCGAGAAGGGGACTCCCGTCTTCAGCTCGGACGAGGTCGAGCTCGGGGTGGTGGAGGAAGTCCTCGACAACTACGCCGAGCACATCTTCGACGGGATCGTGATGAAGACCGCGGAGGGCGCCTTGCGCTTCGTCGACGCTCCCGAGGTGGCGCGCACCGCCGAGCGCGGGGTCACGCTCGCGATCTCGGCCGCCGAGGCCGCCGGGCTGCCGCCGCCGGAGAAGGCGCCGCCCGTCTTCAAGCCCCGCGGAGGCGGGCGCCTCTCGCGCTTCCTGGGGGGCGGCTGGAAGAAGCAGTAGGGGCCGGTCCGTCACAATCGGTTCGCAACGAAGGCACCCGGAGAAAGGGACTGCATGGCACGGGAAGACGCAGAGGGCGGCAGGGACGGTGCCGGCGTGGCCGCCGCGCGCGACTCGCTCACGGTGACCGACAACCGCACGGGTCAGACCTTCGACCTGCCGATCACCGACGGCACGGTGAGGGCGATGGACTTCCGCCAGATGAAGACGGACGAGGACGATTTCGGCCTCATGAGCTACGACCCGGCCTTCACGAACACGGCCCACTGCCGCAGCGAGATCTGCTTCATCGACGGCGACAAGGGCGTGCTCGAGTACCGCGGCTACCCGATCGAGCAGCTTTGCGAGCAGTCGACCTACCTCGAGGTGGCGTACCTGCTCGTACACGGTGAGCTACCGACCGATGACGCGCTCACCTGCTGGAAGCACATGGTCACCCATCACACCTACGTGCACGAGAGCATCAAGAAGTCGATGGAGGTGTTCCGCTACAACGCCCATCCGATGGCGATGCTCCTGTCCACCGTCGGCGCGCTCTCCACCTTCTACCCCGCCGCGAAGAACCTGGAGAGCGAGACCGAGCGCTACATGGCCATCATCCGGCTCGTGGCGAAGATGCCCACGCTGGCCGCGTTCGCCTACCGTCACAGCGTCGGGCTGCCCTACGTGTATCCCGACAACGACCTCAGCTATCCGGGCAACTTCCTCTCGATGCTCTACAAGATGACGGAGGTCAAGTACGAGCCGGATCCGCGGCTCGAGAAGGCCCTCGACGTGCTCTGGATCCTGCACGCCGACCACGAGCAGAACTGCTCCACGGCGGCGGTACGGGCCGTGGGCTCCTCACAGGTCGACCCCTACTCGGCCGTCGCCGCCGGGGTCGCGGCGCTCTACGGGCCGCTTCACGGCGGTGCCAATGAGGCGGTGCTGCGCATGCTCGAGCGGATCGGCACGGTGGAGGCGATCCCCGACTTCCTGCAGGGGGTGAAGGACCGGAATGAGAGGCTGATGGGCTTCGGGCACCGCGTTTACAAGAACTACGATCCGCGCGCACGGATCATCAAGAAGCACGTGGATGAGGTGCTGGAG
>DASZCV010000033.1:0-7889 GCA_035942755.1 Thermoleophilaceae bacterium | reverse complement strand
CCCCACTGACACAAACGAACAGCTCCTCTGCAGCTTCTGCGGCAAGTCGCAGCGGCAGGTCAAGAAGCTCATCGACGGGCCCGGCGTGTACATCTGCGACGAGTGCATCGACCTCTGCAACGAGATCATCGACGAGGAGCTCAACGGCACCTCGACCTTCGACCTCGAGAACCTGCCGAAGCCGAAGGAGATCGACTCGGTCCTGCAGGAGTACGTGGTGGGCCAGGAGCCTGCCAAGCGCTCGCTGAGCGTGGCCGTCTACAACCACTACAAGCGTGTGCAGATGATGCAGTCAGAGCAGGAGCAGGACCTCGAGCTGCAGAAGTCCAACATCCTCCTGCTGGGGCCCACCGGCTGTGGCAAGACGCTGCTCGCCCAGACGCTCGCGAAGATCCTCAACGTGCCGTTCGCGATCGCGGACGCCACCGCGCTCACCGAAGCGGGATACGTCGGGGAGGACGTGGAGAACATCCTCCTCAAGCTGATCCAGGCGGCCGACTTCGACGTCAAGAAGGCGGAGACCGGGATCATCTACATAGACGAGGTCGACAAGATCGCCCGCAAGGCGGACAACCCCTCGATCACCCGCGACGTCTCGGGTGAGGGCGTCCAGCAGGCGCTGCTGAAGATCCTCGAGTGCACGGTGGCGTCGGTGCCCCCACAGGGCGGGCGCAAGCACCCCCACCAGGAGTTCCTCACGATCGACACCACGAACATCCTGTTCGTCTGCGGCGGCGCCTTCGCGGACCTCGACAAGGTGATCGAGCGGCGTATTGGCCACAAGGGCGTCGGCTTCGGCGCCCACGTGAGCTCGAAGCACAACAAGGACACCGGCGCGCTGTTCGAGAGGGTGCTGCCGGAGGATCTCGTGGAGTACGGGCTGATCCCGGAGTTCATCGGTCGCCTTCCGGTGATCTCGGTCATCCACCAGCTCTCCCAGAGCGACCTCGTCACGATCCTGACCGAGCCGCGCAACGCGCTCGTGAAGCAGTTCCAGCGCTTCTTCGAGTTCGACGGGATCGACCTGGTGTTCGCCGAGGAGTCACTGTCTTCGATTGCAGACCGCGCACTCGAGCGCGAGACCGGCGCGCGCGGGCTTCGCTCGATCCTCGAGGAGACGCTGCTCGACGTGCAGTTCGAGCTGCCCTCCCGCCGTGATGTGAAGAAGTGCGTGGTCACCAAGGAGACGATCGAGAAGGGCCTCAACCCGACCCTGGTGACAGAAGCCGCCAAGGACGAGCCCGACGAGGCGGCAGCCGAGTCGGCGTAGCGCCCGCCGCACGCACCCTGCGAGGCGCGGCTCGCTCACCCGCGCGGGAGCTCCCTAGGAAGGGTTCTGCGGCGACTGCGCGCCGGGCGATGGCGCGTCGACGATGCAGTCCTTCGCGCCCATCCGCCGTGCAAGCCGGTTGCCGTCGTTGAGCACGCGCCCCAGCGCCGGAGCCGCCTTCCTGAACTCCTCAACCGGGTCGCCGCCGCGCTCGATCCGGCCCAGCAGCTCGGTGAACGTGGATTCGGCCCGGTCGTTCAGCCGTATGGAGTCCCTATGGCTCGCGCGAAGTGAGGGCGGTGGGCGCAGCCGCTCGTAGAGAGGCTCGCGCTTGCGGGCGTACCTGATCGCTCGGCGTAGATACGGCTCGATCGACTCGGGCGTACTGATGCCGCCGAGCCTGTCGGCCGCCGCCTGGTCCTCACGACACAGCCGGTTCAGGTTTCTCCGGTACTGGGCCGCGGTGAGCGTGTCGCCGGCCTCGGGCGCCGTCGTGTCGGTGCGTGTGTCGCGCCGGGGCGCAGTCCTCTCCCCGGGGCGCGTGTCAGCCGTCCGAGGCCGTTCGGCGGACTCGTCGGAGTCGCCGCCGCAGCCGCCCCCGGCCAGCGCGATGGCGAGGAGCAGAGATGTGGTCCGGCCGGCCGGCACGACCTCGACGATAGCCAGCGGCGCCCGGCCGGGGCCTCAAGGGGTGAAACACTTGTCGTGCCCATGCCGCCCGATCGCCTGAAGTCCCTCGAGGAGCGCACGCGCTACTCGCCCGCCGAGGTGGAGGAGGCCGTCTTCGCGCGCTGGGAGGAGGCTGGCATCTTCAGCCCTGAGCCGGAGGGCGATGCAAGGGACAACTTCTCGATAGCCGTGCCGCCGCCGAACGTGACCGGCGCCCTGCACATGGGCCACGCCCTCAACGGCTCGATCCAGGATCTCCTGATCCGGGTTGCGCGGATGCGCGGCAGGCGGGCCAAGTGGATCTTCGGGACCGATCATGCCGGCATCGCCACCCAGGTAAAGGTCGAGCAGGCGCTCGCCGAGGAGGGCAAGAGCAAGGAGGACCTCGGCCGCGACGCGTTCGAGGAGCGCGTGTGGGAGTGGCGCCGGGAGCATGGCTCCACGATCACCGAGCAGTTCAAGCGACTCGGCGCCTCGCTGGACTACGGCGACGAGCGCTTCACGATGGACGCGGCCTACGTGAAGGCCGTCACGCGGGTGTTCGTGGACCTGTTCGAGAAGGGGCTCGTCTACCGAGACAACTACATGGTCAACTGGGATCCCGGCACCCGTTCGGCGATCTCGGACCTCGAGGTGGAGCAGCGCCTCACCGAGGACACCCTCTACTTCGTGGACTATCCGCTCGAGTCGGGCTCGGGATCGATCACGGTGGCCACGGTTCGCCCCGAGACGATGCTCGCCGACACCGCGATCGCCGTGAATCCACACGACGAGCGCTACACGCGCCTCGTGGGTGAGGTGGCCGTCTTGCCGCTTGTGGGCCGCAGGCTGCCCATCATCGCCGACGAGTACGTGAAGACCGACTTCGGCACGGGGGCGCTCAAGGTCACGCCGGGCCACGACCCCAACGACTTCGAGATCGGTCGCGCCCACGGGCTCGAGGAGATCAACGTGATCGGCGAGGACGGCCGCATGACCGAGGCGGCCGGTGAGCGCTTCGCGGACCTCAGCACCGACGACGCCCACCGTGAGGTGGTCGCTGCGCTGCGCGCGGAGGGCCTGCTCTCGGGCACCCAGCCCTACTCGCACGACGTTCCCTACTCGCATCGCTCCGGGATGCGCATCGAGCCGCTGATCTCGCTCCAGTGGTTCTGCGACATGAAGCAGCTCGCCGAGCCGGCCATCCAGGCGGTCACCGACGGGCGCCTGCGCTTCTACCCCGAGCGTCCGTGGACCAAGGTCTACCTCGACTGGCTCGAGAACATCCGCCCCTGGTGCATATCCCGCCAGCTGTGGTGGGGCCACCGGTTACCGGTGTGGTACCGGGGGGACGAGATGCAGGTGGGCACCGAGCCGCCGGCGGGCGAGGGCTGGGAGCGCGATCCGGACGTGCTCGACACCTGGTTCTCCTCGGCCCTGTGGCCCTTCGCCACGCTCGGCTGGCCCGAGGACACCCCGGCGCTGCGGGCCTTCTACCCCACCGACGTGCTCTCCACCGCGCGCGACATCATCTTCCTGTGGGTGGCGAGGATGGTGATGTTCGGCGTCGAGTTCACCGGTGAGCTTCCCTTCACCGACGTCCCTATCCACTCGGTCATCCAGGCGCCGGACGGCCGGCGGATGTCGAAGTCGCTGGGCACGGGGGTCGACCCGCTCGACCAGATCGCAGCGCACGGTGCCGACGCCGTGCGCTTCGGGCTGCTTGCGATGTCCTCGACCCAGGACGTGCGCTTCTCCGCCGACCGCGTGAAGCAGGGCGAGGACCTGGCCAACAAGCTCTGGAACGCCTCACGCCTGATCCTGCTCGGTGTCGAGGAGGGGGCGGAGCCCTCGCCCCACCACGCACAGACCGCCGAGGATCGCTGGATCCTGTCGCGGCTCGAGCGCGTCGGAGCCCGCACCGACGAGCTGATCGATTCCTTCGAGATGTCCGCGGCGGCGCTCGAGCTCTATGCCTTCTTCTGGTCGGAGCTGTGTGACTGGTACCTCGAGCTGGCCAAGCCGCGCCTCTACGAGGAGGGCGCCGACCGCGCCGCCGTCTCGGCAACCTTGCTGTTCGCGCTCGATCGCACGCTGCGCCTCCTTCACCCGATCATGCCGCACGTGACCGAGGAGATCTGGTCGTTCATGCCGGGGGAGCGAGGGCTGCTTGCCGCCTCCGGGTGGCCCGTGCGCGATCCGGGCACGGTGGACGAGGAGGCTGAGCTCCGCGTTGGCCGGGCGATCGCGGCCATCACGGCGATCCGCCGCTACCGCGCCGAAGCGGGCGTGAAGCCCTCCGCGGTGCTGCCCGCCACGCTGCGGGCCGAGGGCTACGAGCACATGGAGGGGCAGATCGCCCGCCTGGCCCGTCTCGACCTGGCCCCGGAGGGCGAGCCCGTGGCCGAGGTGGCCGTGCCGGGCGGAGCGCTGGGGCTTCTCCCTAGCGAGGACTTCGACCCGGGCGCCGTCGAGCGACGCGCCGCGGCCGAGCGCGAACGGCTGGGACAGGAGGTCGAGCGACTGCGGGGCAAGCTCGACAACGAGCGGTTCGTGCAGCGCGCGCCCGCCGAGGTGGTGGAGCAGGAGCGCAGGAAGCTCGACGAGTACCTCCGCGCCCTGGAGCGCCTCGGCTGAGGATGACCTGGAGTGTCCGGCAGGCCGAGGAGTACCTCCTCGGCCTGGAGCTGTTCGGGATGCGGTTCGGGCTCGACCGGATGCATAAGCTGATGACCGCGCTCGGCATGCCTCAGCGGCGGTTCGCGCAGATCCATGTCGTGGGCTCGAACGGCAAGTCCTCGACCGTGCGGTTCACCGCCGCGATCCTCGAGCGGCACGGTCTCCGTACCGGCAGCTACACCTCACCCCACCTGCGCTCGTTCAGCGAGCGCATCGAGGTGAGGGAGCGGCCGGTGAGCGAGGAGCGCCTGGCCGGCGCGATCGAGCGGGCGGCGCGCGCGGGGCAGGTGGTGGAGCGCACGCTCGACGCCGGGGACAGGGTCACGCAGTTCGAGGCACTCACGGCGGCGGCCCTCCATGAGCTTGCGGCGCGAGGCGTCGAGGTGGCCGTGGTGGAGGCCGGTCTCGGTGGCCGCCACGACGCCACCAACGTGATCCAGTCGCGCGTCCAGGTACTCACCTCGGTGGGGCTGGAGCACACCCGCTGGCTAGGTCCCACGGTTACCCACATCGCCGAGGAGAAGCTTGCAGTGGTGGGCGATCACACAACGCTCGTGGTGGGCGAGCTGGACCCCGAGGCGATGGCGGTTGCCGAGCGGGTGGCGCGCGGCCATGCCACCCGCCTCGTGCGCATCAGCGAGGGCATCCCGGACGTTCCCCTTCGGGCGGCGGGCGAGTTCCAGCGTCGCAACTTCGCGCTGGCGGCCGCGGCCGCGGAGGCGTTCCTCGGCCGCCCGCTCGACCCGGGCGCCGTGACGCGTGCGGCAGCCGAGACACGGGTACCCGGCCGCCTCGACAGAGTGGGGGAGAGCCCCCTCACCCTCCACGACTGCGCTCACAACCCGGCGGGCGCGCGGGCACTGGCGGAGGCGATTCCCGCCGCCACCGAGGGCCGGCGACCGCTCGTACTGGTGCTGAGCGTGCTCGAGGACAAGGACGCCGCCCGCATCCTCGCTGCGCTGCTTTCCGAGGCAGACGGACTGGTGCTGACCCGCTGCCGAAACCCGCGTGCTCTCTCGCCCGCGACGCTCGAGGGGCTCGCAGCCGAGCTGGGAGGACCTCCTGCGGAGATCGTGGCAGACCCGCCGGCGGCGGTGGCTCGCGCCCGGGAGCTGGCAGGGCAAGCGGGTGCCGTGGTGGCCACGGGTTCGATCTACCTCATAGCCGACCTGGTGAGCGATCCGTGCCGGCGGCATGCCTCCAGCTTGTAGCGGAGGTACCCCATGTGGGACGATCCTCTCCTTATGGACCGCAGGGAAGGCCCCAGTTTCGGCGCGATGATAGGGCTGGTCGCGCTCGTGGTCGCGACGGTGATCCTCGTGTTCTTCGGTATCGGCTACGCCCTGGGCCGCATATTCCTCTGACCCCGTCAGTACACTCTTCGCCTGCCATGAGCCCTTTTGCCGTCTTCGGGATCACGAGCGACGGTCTGAACCTCGTGGTCAACCTGCTCCTGCTGTTCCTCGTCGTCTTCTGGATCGCGCTGATCTACTGGACCTACGCGGATGCCCGGCGCAGGATCGCCGATCCGATGCTCGTGGGCTGCGCCACGGCCGCCTCGCTCTTTCCGTTCGCCGGCACGGCCGTCTACATGATCGTGCGACCACCGGAGTACCTCGAGGACGTGCGCGAGCGCGAGCTCGACATCGCCGCCGCCGAAGTGCGCCTGGCCGCCATCGAGCACCTCTCGTGCTCGTACTGCAACTTCGAGATCGAACGTTCCTTCCTGCGTTGCCCGAACTGCCTCCGGCGCCTCACGGAGCCATGCTCCACCTGCAGCAAGCCGCTCGATCCGAGTTGGAAGATCTGCCCCTACTGCGAGTCGGAGATCGGCCAGCCGGCGCCCCAGCCGCGCCGCCGGGCGCGCCCGGCCGCGGCCTCGGGAGTCCCGCCGCAGCGCCAGCCCGCGCCCTCCGGGGAAGCGCACCGCCGGGATCCGTCGGCTCAACGCGTCGCGGCGGCCTCCGGGGACGGTCAGCGGCGAGCGCCGTCCACCCAGCGTCCGCACTCGGGGCCCGGCGACCCGCAACGCCGCGCCCCGGCGGGCGAGGATGCACGCCGGGCAGCCCCTTCGGGTGGCGAGGGCCAGCGCCAGGCCACGCCGGGCGGCGCCAAGCGGGAGGGAGCCGTCGCCAAGCGGCCGGCCAGAGCCGCCGCCGCCCAGCCGGAGGGCCGGCCCGACCGCGACGGCCGTACCAAACGGCCGCCCCGGCAGGCTCCGCCCGCTCGCGAAGGGGGCGAGCCACAGCCCCCAGCCGAGCCCAAACGTCAGAAGCGCTCGGGTGCGCCGTCCGCCAAGCGGCCGGCCTCTCAGGATGCAGTTACCGCCGAGCAGCCTGTGGCGCGCCCAAGAACGCGCCCGCCTTCGGCGGGTTGACCAGACCGATAGGAGCTCCATGAACAGGACACTGATCCTGGTAAAGCCGGATGCCTACGACCGCGGACTGACGGGAGAGATCGTCTCTCGCTTCGAGCGCAGGGGCCTCAGGATCCACGCCATCAAGCGGCTGCATCTCAGTCGTGAGACCGCCGAGCAGCACTATGAGGAGCATCTTGGCAAGCCGTTCTTCGAGCCACTGATCGACTTCATCACCAGCGGGCCACTCGTGGCGATGATCCTGGAGGGACAAGGGGCCGTGGACGCAGCCCGCCAGGCGATCGGCGCCACCGACCCGGCTGAGGCCACTCCCGGCTCGATCCGAGGGGACTTCGCTCTCGAGGTCAGGAAGAACCTCGTGCATGGCTCAGATTCACCCGAGTCCGCGGATCGCGAGAGCAGCATCTTCTTCCCCGAGCTGTAGCCCTACGGTCGGGGGCGCGCGGTCATGGGCTCACAGCTCCTGCTTGCATCCCGCTCGCCCCAGCGGCGGGCGATTCTCGAGCAGCTCGGCGTGGAGTTCGACGTGGCCGTGCCCGACGTGGAGGAGCTGGAGGAGGGCGATCCGAGGGCGCTGGCGCTCGAGAACGCCCTGAGGAAGGCGCGAGCGGCCGCCCCGCCTCGTACGCGCGCGACCGTGCTCGGCGTGGACACGGTCGTCTCGTCAGGGGGCCGGGTGCTCGGCAAGCCGCGCGACGAGCGCCAGGCGCACTCGTTCCTCAGCGAGCTGTCGGACCGCGCCCACGAGGTCCACTCCGGCCTCGCGCTGATCGGCCCGGACGGCGAGCGGACAGAGGGAGCGCTCACCCGGGTGCGCTTCCGGCGCCTCGCGCAATCGGAGATCGACTGGTACCTGGCCGGCGGGGAATGGCGCGAGCGAGCGGGCGGCTACGCGATCCAGGGGCGTGGCGCGGC
>DASZCV010000032.1:0-2108 GCA_035942755.1 Thermoleophilaceae bacterium | reverse complement strand
GGGCCTGATGAACAACCACATCCCCGAGGAGTACGGCGGACCGGGTCTCGATTACCTCACCGGTTGCCTGATCGAGGAGGAGCTCGGTTGGGGCTGCTCGGGCATCGGCACCTCCCTGATGTGCAACGGGCTCGCAACCGCGCCGATCGCGCTCGGCGGCTCGGAGGAGATCAAGAAGAAGTACCTGGGGATGCTCGCCGAGGAGCCCAAGCTGGCCTCCTTCTGTCTCACCGAGCCCGACGCCGGCTCGGACGTGTCCGGGATGAAGACCAACGCCGTCAAGAAGGGTGACAAGTACGTCATCAACGGCTCGAAGTGCTTCATCACCAACGGTTCTCACGCCGACTACTACACGGTCTATGCCAAGACCGACAAGGAGGCCGGTCACCGCGGCATCTCGGCTTTCGTCGTCGATCGGAACCTGGACGGCGTGTCGGTGGACAAGAAGGAGGACAAGCTCGGACAGCGCGCGTCCAACACTGCCACGATCTCCTTCAGCGACGTCGAGATCCCGACGGAGAACCTCCTCGGCGAGGAGAACAAGGGCTTCAAGCTCGCGATGATGACCCTCGATCGCACGCGGCCAGGCGTATCCGCAATGGCCGTCGGGATCGCGCAGGCGGCCTTCGAGTTCGCATCGGACTACTCGAAGGAGCGCGTGCAGTTCGGCGTGCCGATCGCCATGCACCAGGCGATCCAGTTCATGATCGCCGACATGGCCACGAAGATCGAGGCCGCCCGGCTGCTCGTGCACAAGTCTGCGGTGCTGCTCGACCAGGGCAAGCGCAACACGCTCGCCTCCTCGCACGCCAAGCGCTTCGCCGCCGACAGCGCGATGGAGGTCAGCGTGGACGCCGTGCAGGTCTACGGCGGGTACGGCTTCATCAAGGAGTACCCGGTGGAGAAGCTGTTCCGCGACGCGAAGATCATGCAGCTATACGAGGGCACCTCGCAGATCCAGCGCCTGGTGATCGCCCGCGAGGTCCTCATGCCCCGGCGGGCGGAGGAGCCCGTCAAGGCAGGCGCCGCAGCTTAGAGCCAAGGAGGAGGTGACCCTGCCGCGAGCGGTGCTCCCTGTCGCCGCGAGGGGCAGGGTCACCTCCTCCCGCGCGCGTGTCAGGATCCCTGCCTCATGGCGGGCGTCCGCAAGACCAAGCGCGACCGCAGCCGCGAAGCCGCTCGCGAGGCGGTGGCACAGGCCGGAGCGATCCCGGGCGCTCCCGCCGAGCCGGCTCCTCGCGGGCGCGGATCCGACCCGTTCAGCGGCGAGTTGCGGCGCCGGGAGGTCCTGCCCCTGCTCGTCTTGCACCTCATCGCCGAAGGCCCCACATACGGCAATCAGCTGATGGAGCGCATCGCCGGCATGACCGAAGGGGTGCTCTCGGTCAATCCGAACACGATGTATCCCCTCTTGCGCCGGCTCGAGCAGCGAGAGCTGATCGCAGGGCAGTGGGAGCACCCGGAGCGCCGCACACGGCGCTTCTACTCCATAACGCCGGAGGGACGGGAGGAGTACGAGCGCCTGATGGAGGAGGTCCGCCCGTTCCTCGATTCAGTGGCCCAGTCGATCGATGACATCGTGCGGGAGGTCTACGGCTGATGCCCGGAGCGGTGAGCGCGGCGGCCGAGGTGCCGCTCGAGCCGCCAGAGGCGCTGCGCCTATGGGCGGACGTGGGGCGCTGGCCGAGCTTCGTGGAGGGCTTCGCGCGCGTCGGCGAGCTGTCGCCTGACTGGCCCGAGCCCGGGTCGAAGGTGGTGTGGCTATCTCATCCCGGTGGCCGCGGCCGTGTCACGGAGAAGGTGATCGCGAGCGACCCGCTGCGCTTCTCGACGCGGGTCTTCGAGGAGCGCCTGGCCGGGACGCAGACCGCGGAGGTCGCGCCGGCGCAGGGTGGCGCCCGTGTGGACGTGCAGCTCGAGTACGAGCTCGCAACCGGGGGCCCGCTGCGCGTGGTGGGGGACCTGCTGTTCGTCCGCCGGGCGCTGCGCGCTGCCCTGACGCGCACCCTCGGGCGCTTCGCGGTCGAGGCCCAGGACGACGCAGGGCTGCGCTGAGGGCCGGGGGCGCCTCCGATACCCTCCCGGGCCGCCGCCCAACGGATCTGGAG
>DASZCV010000031.1:0-1554 GCA_035942755.1 Thermoleophilaceae bacterium | reverse complement strand
GTGGAGCTCCGCGAGGTCTCGAAGGTCTACGACAGCGGCACCGTGGGGCTCGACCGCGCCTCGCTCGAGATCGGCCGCGGGGAGTTCGTGTTCCTGGTGGGCCCGACGGGTTGTGGCAAGTCCACCTGCATCCGCCTCCTGCTCAAGGAGCTCGAGGCCTCGGCCGGGGACATCCTGATCGCCGGCAAGAAGCTGAACGACATTCCCCGCCAGAGGGTTCCGTATCTGCGCCGCAACATCGGCGTGGTCTTCCAGGACTACAAGCTGCTGCCGAACCGCACGGTGTACGACAACGTGGCCTACTCGCTCGAGGTGATCGGGGAGAGCCGGCAGAACATCCGCCGCAAGGTGCCGGACATCCTGCGCCTGGTGGGTCTCTCGACAAAGCTGCACAACTTCCCGGACGAGCTGTCGGGTGGCGAGCAGCAGCGGGTGTCGGTGGCCCGTGCGTTCGTCAACCACCCGCCGCTGCTGCTCGCGGACGAGCCCACCGGCAACCTCGATCCCGAGACCTCCATCGGGATCATGCAGCTCATCTACAGGATCAACCGCACGGGCACGACCGTCGTGGTGGCCACCCACGACAGCGAGATGGTGGACAAGATGCGCCGGCGCGTGATCGAGCTGCGTGAGGGCCGCATCATCCGCGACGAGCTCTCCGGCCTCTACCGCCCGGACGAGTCCACCACCGAGTTCGCCGTTCGCCTCCGGGGCGAGATGGGCGTGGGCCCCGAGGGCCACCCCAACTGATGCGGCTGGGGTTCTTCTTCAAGGAGGCCCTGCGCGGGCTCTCGCGCAACTCCGCACCGGCGCTCGCCGCGCTCCTCACGGTGATGCTCACCGCCCTCGTGCTGGGGGTGTTCATCCCGATCGTGCAGGCCACCACCGGCACCGCCAACGAGGTGCGAAACCGCGTGGTGGTGGACGTCTACGTGAAGAACGACGCCACGGCGGCTGAGAAGAACGAGCTGCGCTCTGCGCTCGAGGACACGGCGAACGTGCGCTCGGTGGACTTCATCTCGAAGGCGGAGGGACTCGCGCAGGCTCGCAAGAAGAACCCTGCCGCGTTCAAGAACGGCGCCGAGCTGCTGGGCGATAACCCCCTGCCCGACACCTATCGCGTGACGCCCGAGGATCCCGGCAACGTCGGCCTGATCGTCGACCGGCTGGCTCCGAAGGAGGCCGACGGGTTGCGTGTGCCCTCGCTGGCGGGGATCGACGAGGTGCGCAACAAGGAGGAGGACACCGAGAAGATCCTTTCCGCCACCGGTCTCGTGAAGATCCTGACGGCCGGCCTGGCGGCGCTGCTGATCTTCGCGTCGATCGCCCTCATCGCCAACACACTGCGGCTGTCCATCTTCGCCCGCCGTCGCGAGGTGGAGGTGATGAAGCTCGTGGGCGCCACCAACTGGTTCATCCGCTGGCCGTTCGTGATCGAGGGGGTGTTCGTCGGCTTCATGGGCGGCGTGCTCGCCGTCCTGCTGCTCACGATCGCCAAGGAGACGTTCATCGACCCGCTCGAGGAGCGCTTCGCCCTGCTCGCCGCGCCCGACA
>DASZCV010000030.1:0-3434 GCA_035942755.1 Thermoleophilaceae bacterium | reverse complement strand
GAGTCTAGAGGGTGGGCGGAGCGGCTAGGCGCCGCTCGGGTCGCGGACCGGGCCGGCGGGCTCCGTGCCCTCCACCGCAGCGATCCGCGGCTTGCGCGTGCCTCCGGCGTTCAGCGGCTCGAGGCGGCTCGGCGAGGGCTGGACGCCCTCGTGCTCGGCCACGAGACGCTCGATGTCATCCCGTTCGAGGACCTCGCTGTGCAGCAGGGTCGCCGCGAACGCCTCGAGCAGGGAGCGGTGCGTGGAGACGATCTTGAGGGCCCGGCGGTGCGCGTGGTCGGTGATGAACTGCTGCTCCTCGTCGATCCGGCGGCGGGTGGCGTCGGCCATCGAGTAGTCGGCCGCCGGCAGCTGCTTTGACTGCAGCTCGGTTCCCATCCCGTAGTCGGTGACCATCGAGCGGCTGATCTCGTGCACCTTCTTGAGGTCGTCGGAGGCGCCGGTGGTGATCTGCCCGAAGATCAGGTGCTCGGTGACCCTTCCCCCGAGGAGCACCACCAGGTAGTCCAGCAGCTCCTCCTTGGTCTTCAGGTAGCGGTCCTCCTCGGGAAGGTTGAGCGTGTACCCGAGGGCGCGACCGCGGGGGATGATCGAGATGCGGTGCACCTTCTCTACGGAGGGCAGCAGCTCCGAGCAGAGCGCGTGCCCCGCCTCGTGGTAGGCCACCAGGCGCTTCTCGTGATCGGTGATCACGCGCCGCGACTGCATGCCCGCCACGACGCGCTCGAGCGCCGCCTGGAAGTCCTGGGTGAGGAGCACGTCGCGTCGCTCCCGGCCGGCGAATATGGCGGCCTCGTTGCACAGGTTGGCCAGGTCTGCGCCCGTCAGCCCGCTGGTCTGGCGGGAGATCAGCTCGAGGTCGACGTCCTCCCGGAGCGGCTTGTGCCTGGTGTGCACGCGCAGGATCTGCTGACGGCCCTTCAGATCGGGGGGGCTGACGAAGATCTGACGGTCGAAGCGACCGGGACGCAGGAGCGCGGGGTCGAGCTTGTCGAGCAGGTTGGACGCCGCGATCACCACCAAGTCGTCTCCGCCGCCGAAGCCGTCGAGCTCGACCAGCAGCTGGTTGAGCGTCTGGTCCTTCTCACCGGACACGTCATTTCCACGCGTGGCGCCCACGGCGTCCAGCTCGTCGATGAACACGATGGCCGGCGCCTGCTTGCGCGCGATGCGAAAGAGCCGGCGGATCCTGGCCGCTCCGAGGCCGGCGAACATCTCCACGAACGACGACGCCGACTGTGCGAAGAACTGGGCGTTCGACTCGTGCGCCACCGCCTTGGCCAGCAGCGTCTTGCCGGTGCCGGGCGGCCCGTGCAGGAGGATGCCCTTCGGGACCTTCGCCCCGAGCGTCTTAAACCGCTTGGGATCGCGCAGGAACTCCACGACCTCGCGCAGCTCGTCCTTTGCCTCCTCCACGCCCGCCACGTCCTCCCAGGAGATCGAGTCCGAGGACTGCGGCTTGATCTCCTGCGGCTTGGTGCGCGGCATGAAGCGCAGCATGTAGACGAGCACGACCGCGATCAGCGCCATGAAGATGATGGGCAGCCAGATGACCGCCCAGTCCTCGAAGGCCTGGTACGAGAGGGCGATGGGAGCGCTCATGTCCTCTCCTTGTCGGCGGGGCGGGGACTCGGCATTAGATATCACCGGGGGCTCCCGCCCCGTTGAAACGGTTCACGGGTGGACGTAGGGCAAGCGCCGCCGGGGATCCGGGGGCGGGAGCCCCCGGTGTCCTTCTCGGTCCGGGATCCCTACGCGGGGGACGGATCCGGCGCAGCCGCGCCCTCGACCCGCAGGATCTCCGCGAGCGCGGCCCGCCCCACCTGAAGCTGCTGCTCGGTCGGCTCCCGCGTGCCCACCACGCGCTGAATCTCATACCCCGGCTTTCTCAGCCATCGCGACATGCGCGTGCCCTCGTGGCGCTCGGACCACGCGAAGACCTCCACCGCCACCGCCGCGCTGCCGAGCGCCACCATCGCCTCGGCGGCCGGGCCGCGCAACCCCGCGCGGCGGGCCGCGGCGTTGCCCACGGCGGCCGCTCCCAGCATCGGGGCCACCAGGTTGGAGCCGCAGCGGTCGTGCTCCTTGCCGGCCTCCGCGGCATCGCCGTCCTGCTCGTAGGCGGCGATGGCTTTGTGCTCCACGCCGTGGTAGGCGGCGAGGTCCCCGGAGCGCAGGGCCAGCACCGCCGGCGCGAGGCTCACCACGCCCACCACTCCCTCGCGCAGGATGGTGCGCGAGCCGGTCGAGCGGATGGCCTGGCCCAAGAGCGCCGCGCCCGCCATCGCGCCGAGGGTGCCCATGTCCTGCATCGGCAGCCGGGCCGCCGGAAGGTGGCGCTTGACGATCGGGATGACCGCCATCGCCTCAGCCAGCTTGGCCACACCGCGCAGGCCGGGAATGGACTCGGTGGCGTGGGCGCCGAGGGACGGCTTGCGCCCGCTCGCCACCTCCACCTCTCCCTCGCGGTTGCGCACGGCGGCGGCCCAGTGCGTGGGTCCGTGCACGAGCAGGCCGTTTCGCAGCGCCATGCCGCCCAGGCGCAGCTTCTCCGGCGGCGCCTCGGGCTCGCCCACGATCGGGGGCACCTTGCTCATCCCAGGGTCTCCTGCACTAGGTGGGCGTAGAAGCGCGCCGCCAGTCCGAGGTCCTCCACCGGGACGCGCTCGTTGGCTCCGTGCACGAGAGGGGCGGCCTCGAAGAGGTTCATCGCGCGCTGGGGAAAGAACCCGTAGGCCACGCAGTCGGGGAACGCCTCCCTGAACCAGCGCGAGTCGCTGAAGCCCGGCAGGACCACGGGGGTGATGCCGGCGCCCGGGTCCTCGCGCGCCACGAACGCGCGGATCGACTCCATCAGCGGCGTGTCTATGGGGGAGCGGTTGCCGACCACGGTCTCGTCGAAGTCTACGTCGACCCCGCCGTCCCCCACGACGGAGCGGATGCGCTCGAGCGCGTGCTCCTGGCCCAGTCCCGGTGGCACGCGGCAGTCGACCTTCAGCCGGGCCTGGGAGGGGATGACGTTGATCTTCTCGGAGGCCCGGATCATCGTCGGCGTCAACGTGACCCCGAGCATCGGCTCGAGGAGCACCGCTATCGCCGGGCTCTCGGCCTCCACCTGGGCCATGGCCGCCTCGAGGTCGGCCGGGTCGACACCGATCGCCTCGAGGAAGGCGTCCGGTTCCGGCGAGTGATCGGGCTTCACGCGCCCGCCCGCGAGGGCCGCTAGCACCGGCGCCATCTTCGTGAGGGCGTTGTCGCCGATGCGGGGGATCGAGGCATGGCCCGCCCTGCCCTCGGTGGTCAGCGTGAAGCGGAAGACGCCCTTCTCGGCCACGCACACCCCGTAGAGGCGGCGGTCGCCGTACTCGAAGACCTCACCGGCGCCCTCGTTGATCACGATGTCGGCCCGCACCTTGCCGGGGTGCTGCTCGCAC
>DASZCV010000029.1:0-1524 GCA_035942755.1 Thermoleophilaceae bacterium | reverse complement strand
TGGGCCGGTCCGATCATCGGCTTCGTGGCCGGCATGATCGTGGTCTTCGGCGTGATCGCGATCGACAAGAAGCTAGACGACCCGATCGGGGCCCTCTCGGCGCACGGGCTGGCCGGCATTTGGGGCACGCTCTCGTGCGGTCTGTTCACGGCGCCGCGCCTGGCCGAGTACAACGCCTTCGGCAATCCCGACGGCGGCCTGCTCTACGGAGGCGGTCTCGACCAGCTGATCGCGCAGGCGGTCGGAGTGGCGATCGCGTTCTCGTTCGTGTTCATCCTCAGCTACGCCACCTTCGCGGCCATCAAGGCGACGATCGGGTTGCGCGTCTCCGAGGAGCAGGAGGACGCGGGGCTCGACATCGTCGAGCACGGGATGTACGGGTATCCCGAGCAGTTCATCCCGCTGCCGGAGATCGGCGCCGCCTCGACCGGTCCCGCGGCCTCGCCGATCGCCAACCCGGCGATCCCGGGCACGAGTACGACGCCACGCAAGGAGGAGGTGCCGGCATGAAGAAGGTAGAGGCGTTCATCCGCCACGAGGCGTTCGAGCCGATCCGCATGGAGCTGCTCGACAAGGGGTTCCCGAGCCTCTCGATCGCCGAGTACAAGGGCTCGGGCAGGCAGAAGGGCATCACGGAGCATTACCGCGGCTCCGAGCTGGTCATCCACCTGCGCCCGAAGCTCAAGCTCGAGATCGTGGTGGACGACAAGGATCTCCGGGTGGTCACCGAGACGATCCTCCGATACGCCCGTACCGGGCAGGTCGGGGACGGCAAGATCTTCGTTCTCCCGGTGGAGGAGGCCATCCGCATCCGCACCGGCGAGGACGGGCACGAGGTCCTCCAGGCGCATGAGACCAAGGAGATCCCGGCGGGGGCCTAGCGCCCCACGGCCGCACCGGACATGCCAGTGACCGCTCCCGAGTCGCTTCCCTCGCCGCGCGGCGCCCACCTCGAGATGGTGGGTGCCGTGCTTGCGGGTGACGGTCTGGAGCGGGTGGCCGAGATCGCCGCGGCGCACGCGGGCGCCCCCGTGGCCGTGGTGGTGCCGCGACTGGCCGCGCCGGTCGAGGCGTGGGCTCCCTACGAGCGCTATGTGGCCAAGCGACTCGCGGGCGGCAGGCCGGAACGGCCGACCGATGTGCACGCCGAGGTGCCGATCGCCTCCGGGCAGCAGCAGCTCGGCGCCGTCCTGCTGCTCGGGGAGGGAGCCGCGGACGCCGGGGAGTACCTGCACGTGGCGGCGGTGGCGGCACTCACCGAGGTGGCGGTAGCAGAGGCGCGCGACGACACCGAGCAGACCCTTCGCGGGTCGTTCCTCGAGGAGGTGCTGACCCGTGACGACCTCGACCCCGCCGACATCGTGCGCCGTGCCGCCCGCCTGGGCTGTGACCTGAGCGCCGGTGCGGTCGGCCTCTGCGCCGACCCCGGCGAACGGGCGCCCGGGCGTCTGCTCGCCGCCATCTCGGGCGAGCGCCCCGGGGCGCGCGCCCAGACGGTGGGCGGGCGCGTGTACGCCCTTCTGC
>DASZCV010000028.1:0-2754 GCA_035942755.1 Thermoleophilaceae bacterium | reverse complement strand
GAAGGAGCGCAGCACGGCCACTCCCAGGTCGGACTCGAGCTCGGCGCGCCGCCACAGCGACACCCCGGCCGCTATCGCCCCCAGCACGAGCGAGGCCGCCACCTCGCCCAGGGTCACGTCCACACCGGAGGTCACGCCACCCGCCCGTCGGCGAGCCGCACGGTGCGAAGCGCGAGCCGCTGTGCCTGGCCCCTGTCATGGGTCACGATCACCGCCGACACGCCGAGCTCGCTGACCAGTCGCGCCAGGGTGGCCTCCACGCCCGCCTGTGTGCGCTCGTCGAGCGCGGAGGTGGGCTCGTCGAGCAGCATCACCTCCGGCTCGAGCGCCAGCGCCCGCGCTAGCATCACCCGCTGCTGCTCCCCCACGGAGAGGCGCTCGCCCTCACGGTCGGCATAGGCGGCGCTCAAGCCGGCCAGCTCGAGGCAGCGAGCCACGTCCGCATCCCGCGCGAGGAGGCTCGGGCCGTAGGACACGTTGTGGGCCACGGTCCCCGGCAGGAGCGCCGGCAGCTGGGGCACCAGGCACGCGCGCCGGCGCAGGTCATGGGGATCGAGGGAACGCACGTCCTGGCCATGGAAGCTAACGCTCCCGCGGTCGGGGTCGGCCAGCCGGTTCAGCAGCCGCAGGAGCGTCGACTTTCCCGATCCGGAAGGGCCCAGCAGGGCTGTGACGCCCTCCCCTATCTCGAGGTCGAGCCCATCGAGCACCACCTGGCCGCCGCGCGAGGCCGTGACCTGCTCGAGCGTGAACAGGCCGGGCGCCACGGCTACCGGGAGCTAGGAGAGCTGGGCGTACAGGGGATGGCGCTCGGCGAGCGCGCGCGTGCGCTCTGAGAGCTCGGCCTGCGCCGCGTCGGAGAAATCGCCCGTCAGCGCCGCGGCCACCACGCTGCCGATCTCGCGGAAGTCCTCCTCGCCGAAACCGCGCGTGGCGAGCGCGGGTGTGCCCACCCTCAGACCGGAGGACACGGCCGGGGGCCGCGGGTCGAACGGGACGGCGTTGCGGTTGACGGTGATGCCGATGGCGGCCAGGCGATCCTCGGCCTGCCGGCCGTCGAGATCGGAGTCGCGCAGGTCCACCAGCACCAGATGAACGTCCGTTCCGCCGGTGAGCACGTGCACACCGGCGGCCATCAACTCCTCGGCGAGCGCCGCCGCGCCGGCGCGCGTGCGTCGCTGTCGCTCGCGAAAGAGCTCCGATCCGGCGACCTTGAGCGACACCGCCTTGCCCGCAACCACGTGCATGAGGGGCCCGCCCTGCTGTCCCGGGAAGAGCGCCGAGTCGATCTTCTTGGCGTGCTGGCCGCGGCAGAGGATCATGCCGCCCCGCGCCCCGCCGAGGGTCTTGTGGATGGTGGTGGTCACGATGTCGGCGTACGGAACCGGGCTCGGGTGCTCGCCGGCGGCCACGAGCCCCGCGAAATGCGCCATGTCCACCATCAGGAGGGCGTCGATCGAGTCCGCCACCTCCCTGAAGCGGGCGAAGTCGAGCTGCCGCGGATAGGCCGACCAGCCGGCGAGGACAAGCTTCGGCCTGAACTCCTCGGCCAGGCGCTGGAGGGCGTCCATGTCCAGGCGGGAGTCCTCCTCGCTCACCCCGTAGGCCACGATGTCGTAGAGGCGCCCGGAGAAGTTGAGCTTCATCCCGTGGGTCAGATGGCCGCCGTGGTCGAGCTGCATGCCGAGGATCCGGTCGCCGGGCTGCAGCAGCGCGTGGTAGGCGGCGGCGTTTGCCTGGGCCCCCGCATGCGGCTGGACGTTGGCGTGCTCGGCGCCGAACAACTCCTTGGCGCGATCGATGGCAATCGTCTCGGCCACGTCCACGTGCTCGCAGCCCCCGTAGTAGCGCCGGCCCGGGTAGCCCTCGGCGTACTTGTTGGTCAGAACCGAGCCCTGGCAGTCGAGCACCGCCTGCGGCACGAAGTTCTCGGAGGCGATCATCTCGAGGGTGCCCTCCTGGCGGCGGCGCTCGTCGCCGAGGACCCGGGCGATCTGCGGATCGACTTCGGCGACGGGGCTTGCGAAGTAGTCGGCGGAGAGGTCGCTCACGTGGCCACCGTACCAGCGGCCTCAGCTCCCATCGCCAGGCGGACTTCGGCGAGAACCCCTCGCGAGACCAGACACGAGGGAGCTCACACTGTGTCGTCTTACTCTTTCTGCTCGGGTTCAGACTCCTGGTCCGGCGGCTCCCCCGGATCGCCGGAGACCTGCGTCTGTCCCGGCACGCCCTCCGTGCCTATCTCCGGAGTAGCCTGGGCCTTCGCCGTGCCGGGCTGCTCAGGCCGGCCGCTCTCTTCCAGACCGCCCTCGGCCGTGTCGCCCGGTTTGCCTTCCTCGCCCGGCTTGCCACCCGCGGCTGGCTGCCCGGCCTCTGGCTGATCCTCAGGACCGGTGTGCTGCTCGGACTCCGCGTCGCTTCTCTTCTGGGCCATCGTTCCTCCGTGGTCCGTCGTTTCCGCCGCCTATGGCGACATGAGTTCTGTATGCAGCGAGCGGCGATGCCGGGCGACCGCCTCGACCGGTTGCACGAGTCGACCACGCCTCCCCGACAATGGCATCGGGGGTGCGGTCACGCCGGCACCGCCTCCCGCTCAGCTGCGTTTACCAGCCAGTCGCGGAAGCCCTCTATCCCCTCGCCGGTGCGTGCGCTCACCGCCATGCGCTCGACGCCGGGGTTCACCGCCTCCAAGTTGTAGATCAGCTTGTCGAGGTCGTAGTCGAGGTGAGGCAGGAGGTCGACCTTGTTGATGAC
>DASZCV010000027.1:0-3926 GCA_035942755.1 Thermoleophilaceae bacterium | reverse complement strand
GTCGCACGCCGAGCGGGAGGACATAGGCATTGGGGACTTCGTGGGCGTGGCCGGAGAGGGGCGGCTGAGGCGCTACCGGGTCGTGGGGATAAACAAGCTCGGCGACACCGCCACCGGCGGGTCGAGCACGGTGACCCTCGTGCGGCCGGAGGCCCAGGAGGTAGTTGCAAAGGAGGACGAGTTCGATCAGATCTCGGTGTCCGCTTCCCCGGGCACCTCTCCCGCCGCGCTCAAGCAGCGCGTGGCGCGGGTGGTGCCGAGCTCCGTCAGGGTGGAGTCGGCCACCGAGAGCGCCGAGCGCCGGACACAGGACATCGGCGACGACCTCGGCTTCATCAAGATCGCGCTGCTGGTGTTCTCGGGGGTGGCGCTCGTGGTGGGCGGCTTTCTGATCTTCAACACCTTCTCGATCACCGTGGCCCAGCGCATCCGCGAGTTCGGGCTACTGCGAACGCTCGGCGCCTCACGGGCCCAGCTCTTGCGCAGCGTGCTGGCCGAGGCGCTCCTGATCGGCGTGCTCGGATCCGTGCTCGGTCTGCTCGCCGGGGTGGGCTTCGCGAACGGCATCAACTCGCTGTTCAAGTCGTTCGGGATCGACCTCCCGAATACCGGCACCGTGATCCTCGGACGCACGATCGTGGTGGCGCTCCTGATCGGCATCCTCATCACCGTCCTTGCGTCGATGACACCGGCGCTGCGCGCCACTCGCGTCTCGCCGATGGATGCGCTGCGCGAGGCGGCGCTGCCCGAGTCCCGCCGCCGGGGGCGGGTCACCGCCGTGGTGGCCGTGCTGCTCGGCGCCCTGGGGCTCGGGATGCTTCTGATCGGCCTGTTCGGCGGGCTCGAGTCCTCCAGCTCGGCCGCCAGCCTGATGGGCGGCGGCGCGGCCGCCGTGCTGTTCGCCGTCTCGCTCTACAGCCCTCAGCTCGTGCGGCCGCTGGCCGCCGTGGCCGGCAGGCCGATCGAGGCCCTGCGCGGCCTCACCGGCCGCCTCGCCCGTGAGAACGCCCTGCGCAAGCCCGGTCGCACGGCGGTGACGGCGGCGGCGCTGATGATCGGGTTGGCGCTGGTCGTCTTCGTGACGGTGTTCGCGGCGGGCATCAACGAGTCGATCGCCTCGGCCATCGACCGCAACTTCAAGGGAGAGATCACGGTCCAGAACATCGACGGGTTCTCTCCGATCCCGCAGTCGATCGAGGGCGATGTGCGGAAGATCGACGGCGTCGCTGCCGTGTCGGCGCTGCGCTTCAGCGAAGGCAAGGTCAAGGGCGTGAAGGCCACGCAGGGCGTGGCCGCGGTCGACCCGCCGAACATCGGCAGGGTCTTCGACTTCGAGTTCACCGAAGGCGACCGATCGGCGCTGGAGCAACTGGGCGACAACGAGGCGATCCTGGATGAGTCCTACGGCAAGTCGCAGAACCTGGACGTGGGGGACGACGTCGAAGTGCTCACCCCAACCGGCCGGCGCGTTTCCTATCGCGTCGTGGCGGCAGTGAAGGATCGCACCGACTTCCTCGGCAGCTTCGTGGTCAGCCATCGCGCGCTGCAACAGGACTTCGGCGAGACGCGCGACAGCTTCATCTTCGCCGCGGTTGCGGACGGGGCGAACGCGGGCCAGGTTCAGGGTCGCGTCGAGCGGCTCGTGAAGGAGCGCTATCCCTCGGCGGAAGCACTCGACCAGGAGCAGCTCAAGAAGTCCCAGGAGGAGCAGATCAACCAGCTGCTGGGGCTGGTCTACGCGCTGCTCTCCCTGGCGGTGGTGGTGTCGATCTTCGGGATCGTGAACACGCTCGCCCTGTCGATCCACGAGCGCACACGCGAGCTCGGGATGCTGCGCGCGGTGGGAATGTCGCGCCGTCAGGTCAGGAGGATCGTGCGCTACGAGGCGGTGATCACCGCCCTGATCGGCGCCATCCTGGGAACCGTCCTGGGAGTGCTCTTCGCCGCGCTGATCTCGAGGCCGCTGGCCGATGAGGGCTTCGAGCTGGCCTATCCGGTGGGCACGCTCCTGTTCCTGCTGGTGCTGGCCGCGCTGGCGGGGGTCCTGGCGGCGATCGGGCCGGCCCGCCGGGCCTCGCGCCTCGACGTGCTCGACGCGCTGGCCTACGAGTAGCTCATCTTCTGCGCACGGAATCCGATGAAGGTCCTTGTGCCTCCGCTTGCGCTTGCTCTCCTCATCCTGCTCATGCCGGCATCGCCGGCGTCTGCGGCCACCGTTTCGGTGGCCGGCGACACTCTGCGGGTAAACGCGGCACCCGGAGACGCGAACGAGATCACGGTGGCCCCCGAAGGGCTCACGGGCTTTGCGCCGGTACTGGCCCTTTCGGACGCGGGAGCCCCTCCGGTGCCCGGCGCCGGATGCCTGCCCGCTCTCACGCCCGACCGCGTTACCTGTGGCTCCGCAGCGATAACTCGGATCGAGATGGACCTCGGAGATGGCGATGACTCGGGGCTGGTGTTGGCGCCGCTGCCCTCGCACCTGCGGGGTGGCGAGGGCGACGACGAGCTCACCACGAGCGCCGGCGCAGATCGCCTCGACGGCGGGAACGGCAGCGACTCCGCCGACGCCGGCCAAGGCGACGACACCGTGCTGATGCGAGACCGACGGGTGGACAGCGTGCTGTGCGGTGATGGACGGGACCGCGTGCGGGCCGAGGTGCTCGACACGCTCGAGTTCTCCTGCGAATCGGTGAACTACGGGCCGCCGGGTCGCGCCGGAAGGCTGCTGCTGAAGAGCGGCGGCGGGCGCTTCGTGCCGGTCCCCGGTCAGCGTGGCGCGCGCGTGGACCGCCGCATCCTCCCCGGAGTGCTCTACATGATCCGTCGCTACCGGGTGTCGATCGGCGATGGATACTCGCTCTCCGACAACCACACGCCGCGAGGGGAGCACCCGCTCGGACTGGCGGTGGACGTCTATCCCGGCGCGGGGGGAGGCTGGCGCGAGGTCAGCCGCCTGGCTCGCTGGGCCGAGCCGCGCCAGAACCGGCCACGGCCGCCGTTCAGGTGGGTCGGCTACCGGGGCGATTACAACCACGGCCCGGGAAACCACCTGCACCTCTCGTGGCAGCACTCGCCGGGGCGCCGCGGCCGGCCGGTGCGGAAGGTGTGGGTATTCGCGGTCAAGCGGGCGGGCGCCGGCTCGGCGGCCGTGTCGCTCGGGGCGCCCACCGCTTCGACGCGGCGCCCGGCCAAGCCGGACAGCTAGCGCGCCCGCCACGGGCCGTAGGATGCGCGGCCATGGCCCGCGCCGGAACGCAGAACGCAGATCTGGCCGAGCGGTTGCTCGCAGGCGACAAGCGCGCGCTCGCGAGGGCCATATCGCTCGTGGAGGACGACGATCCCCAGGGCTGGGCGCTCGTGCGCGAGGTCTACCCGCACACCGGCAAGGCGGCGATCGTGGGCTTCACCGGTCCCCCCGGAGTGGGCAAGTCGACGCTGATCGGCGCTCTCACCGCTCACGCCCGCCAGGCGGAGCGAGGGGTGGCCGTGCTGTCCATAGACCCCTCCTCGCCGTTCACCAAGGGCGCGCTGCTCGGCGACCGCATCCGGCTCGCCGACCACTTCCTGGACTCCGGGGTATTCATCCGCTCGATGGCCACCCGCGGCTCGCTCGGCGGCCTATCGGAGGCCACCCTCCAGGCCGCGTTGCTGATGGACGCCTCGGGCAAGGACGATGTCTTTCTCGAGACCGTGGGCGTCGGGCAGGCCGAGGTGGACATCATCGACCACGCCGACACCGTCGTGCTGGTGCTGATGCCGGGATCCGGCGACTCGATCCAGGCGCTCAAGGCGGGCGTCATGGAGATCCCCGACGTGATCGCGGTCAACAAGTCAGACCATCCGCTCACCGACACGATGATCCGGGAGATCCGAGGGGTGCTCTCGCTGGGCCCGCCGGAGGAATGGCAGGTGCCGATCGTGAAGAC
>DASZCV010000026.1:0-5083 GCA_035942755.1 Thermoleophilaceae bacterium | reverse complement strand
CTCCGATACAGCCGGATGCCCTGCGCGGGTTACCAGCTGGTGCCGTCGCAGCCGCCGTTGCCGGCGGCGCTGCCGTCGCAGGTACGCGTGCTCGTGCCATCCGCCGCCTTGGTGATCGAGAAGAAGTTCCCGCTCTTCGAGGCGGCCGTGATCTTGTAGTTGTTGGTGCCTGCCGTGACCACCGAGACCTCGTCGGTGCTGGCGGTCGGCGCGGTGTCAACGACCTTCAGGCCGGTGGTGCCGAGGGCGGCCGCCGTGTTGCACGAGGAGTAGGCCTGCTTCTGGGCGTAGCAGGACTCGACCTGCGATACGAGGTTACGGGCGTTCGACTTGGCCGACCCGTCCTGGCCCTTGGCGCGCTGGCCGAGGAACGCCGGCAGGGCGATCGCGGCCAGGATGCCGATGATGAGGATTACGACAAGGAGCTCGATGAGGGTGAAGCCCTTCTCGCTCTCCATACGTTCTCTGAACTTCCGCAGCATGTGGTGCCTCCTCTGTGAGGATTGACTTGGTCTGGGCGCCAGCTGCAGAGGTGAGCCGTCCGTTGGATGGGTTTGGTGGTAGCGCGGCCGGCTCCAGCGCTCGGATGACAGTCCTTGCGTTGGAGGCCCCGGAGCTTTGCGTCCCCGTCTCGCGACGGGTTTGCCTTTATCACCGTGCCTCTGGCTTGCCCTCTTGATCGGGCGGCACCGGGAAACCCTTTAGCGATTGGCTCGTTCTCGCTCGTTCATCCGTCCAGGGGCGCCCCAGGCGGCGGCCGGCTGCCTGCTCAAGTACCTGGGCCGCCGGGCCGATCCGGTCTCATGCGAACTGCGCTCCGGGCAGCGGTGGTGCTCGCGGTCCTCGGGCTGAGCATTCGGGCGGCCCAGGGGATGGAGCCGGGGCTCGACTACTTCGCCGACCCGGGCGCCGCGATCGACGCCCTCGCGCGCGGAGACCTGGCCGGGTTCTTCGCCTCCCAGCCGCTCATGGGGAGCTTCTCCCTCATCCTGCGCGCGCCCTTCGTCTCACTCGTCTTCCACCAGAGCGAGGCCACTGTGTACCTGGCGGGCGCAATCCCCTGCCTGCTCGCGACTCTCGTGCTCGGAGCCGTCCTGGGACGCCTCGTGGCCGCGCGTGGTCAGCCCGCCGCGGTCCAGGGCGCCGTCATGGGACTGGCCGTCATCAACCCCGTCACCTTCAAGGCACTGCACTGGGGCCACCCCGAGGAGCTGCTGGCGGCGGCATGCTGTGTGGGCGCCGTCCTCGCCGCTACAAGAGAGCGGGACGTGCTTGCGGGTGTGCTGCTCGGTCTTGCGCTCGCCACCAAGCAGTGGGCCTTGATCGCCGTCCTTCCGGCGCTGCTGGCGGCGCCCGAGCACCGGTTGCGCCTGGGTGGCACCGCCGCGGTCGTGGCCTGCGTCCTCACCTTGCCGATGGCGCTTGCGAACCCCGGCGAGTTCATCGGAGTGGTCCATGAGGCCACAGGCGGGCGCCCGGAGAGCCGCTTCACGACTCCCTGGAACCTGCTGTGGCCGATGGCGCAGGCGATGGACTTGCCCGGCGGCGGGACGGTCTTCGTGAGCCCGGAGTGGATCGCGCGGCTCTCGCATCCCCTGATCGTGGTCATCGGGATCCCGGCGGCCTACCTGCTCTGGCGGCGGGGGAACCGGCGAGCCGACGACGCCCTCCTGCTCCTCGCGCTGCTCTTCCTGCTCCGGTGCCTGCTCGACAACTGGAACAACGACTACTACCACGCCCCGTTCCTCCTGGCTCTGCTGGCGTGGGAGACGGCGCGCCGTCCGCGGCTGCCGTACCTGTCGATGGCCGTGGGGGCAGCGCTGTCGGTCAGCTTCTGGCCGCAGCTCACCAAGATCTTCAGCGACTCGACTCCCTACGCGCCCACCCTGAACGCCGTATACCTGGCCTGGACGCTGCCCCTGGCGGCCTACCTGGCGCTGCAGCTCTATGCGCCCGACCGCGCATCCGCGCTCGCCGATCGTCTCGCAGACCACCGCCTTCGGAGCCCCCGCCTACTTCGGGCACCGCAGGCGTGGGCTCACAAGACCTCGCGCCAACCCGGGGCCGGTCACTCGGCGCACTAGCATCGAACGGGTGGAGCTCCGCCGCGCCCTCCTTCTTTTCGCCATCGTGCTGGGCCTGGCCGCAATCGCTACGTCCCTCTCGGGCCCCACCGAGCGCCAGGGGAGGCCCGAACGCTCCCCCGCCGAGCAATCCACGCCAAACGCAACGGCCCTGCCAGCGGCCGAGGAGTCCGCCGCGATCTCATTCTCGGCGTCGGGAAGGCCCCGCACCGAGCGCCTCGAGGCAGGTCGCCCCGCCGTGGTCACGGTGAAGGTGGTCCGCGCTGGGCAGGTGGAGCTCTCCGGCCTCGGGCTCAGCTCGGCGGCCGAGCCGCTCACCCCCGCACGCTTCGATGTGTTCGAGCGCCGGGCGGGCAGCCACGACGTCCTCTTCCGGTCCGCGGAGAGCGGCGAGGTCCGCAAGGTCGGCAAGCTCCGAATCGTGCGCTGAGCCCGCCGTCGGTCCGCCGGCGCCTACTTAGCTCTGGCGGGCTGACTTCATCTTCCTGGTATCGCGCGGCTCGACGAACGGATCGCGGTCGGGCGGCTGGCCTTGCGCGATCCGCCTGCCATGTTCGAGCTCGGCGTTGAGCTCTGCGCCGAGCAGGACGGCGATGTTCGAGAGCCACAGCCAGACGAGGAAGGAGACCACTCCCCCCAGCGTGCCGTAGGTCTCGTTGTACGAGCTGAAGTTGGCTACGTACAGCGCGAAAGCCGCCGAGGCGGCGAGCCAGACCACGACAGCGAGGATGCCCCCGGGGCTGACCCAGCGGAAGCCGGGCTGCTTCACGTTGGGGGCCGCCCAATACAGAAAGGCGAACATGAAGCTCACGACCAGGAGAAGCACCGGCCACTTGACGATGCTCCAGACCGTGAGCGCCGTATCTCCGATCCCGAGCAGGTTGCCCACCTGGTCGGCGAGATCGCCGGTCAGCGTCACGGCGAAGGCGGTGACCCCGAGCAGGAGCAGCAGGACGACGGTTATGCCGACCCTGATCGGAAGCGTCTTCCAGATCGGCCGTCCCTCCTCGATCTCGTATATGGAGTTGGACGCGCGCATGAAGGCGGCCACGTAGCCGGAGGCCGACCACAACGCACCCGCCAGGCCCACGACGAACAGGACGCCCGCGGCGCCCTGGTCCTTTCGAAGGTTCTCGATGGCGTCCGTCACGATGTCCCTGGCCGGACCCGGAGCCACCGCGCCCAGGTTGTCGATCAACGACTGGGTGGCCGAGCGGTCGAGCAGGCCGACGGTCGACACGAGGGCGATGATCGCCGGAAAGATCGCGAGTACGCCGTAGTAGGTGAGCGCCGCGGCCCAATCGGTCAGGTTGTCCTCCCTGAACCCGGTGACCGTGCGCTTGAGCACCCCCCGCCACGACCTCCCCGGCATGTCGGTCGGGCTCTCCGGTGAACCGGAGGCGGGCACTCGGGAGCTCTGCACGTCCCCCAGGGCTATTTCTTCTCGAAGAACCCGATGGCACCGAGCGGCTCGTCGACGAGCTTCACGCGCGCCTCCGGCGGCGAAGGACTAGTAGGAGGAGCAGCCCGCCTGCCACCGCTGCCGGGATCCAGGGCTTCTCAGATGCCTGCTGCACGGGAGGCGCCTGGGTGACCTTGGTGCGCACTTCAGCCACCTTCTCGCCGACGCCGCCGACCGCTTCGGCCGCCTTGTCCTTGACCTCGGTCTTCTTGTCCTCGACCTTCACCTTTACCTCTGTCTTCTTGTCCTCGACCTTCTCCCTTACCTCCGCCTTCTTCTCCTCCACCTGGGCCTTGACGTCGGCCTTCTGGGCAAGCGCCTCCACCGTCTGACCGAGCTCGTCGCGTGTCTCCGCGATCTCCTCGCGCAGCTGCTCGGTCTCGTCCGGCTGATCCGCGTCGCCTGCTCGGCCGACGTCTGTGGGGTTCGTATCGGGGCTCATCGGCGTGCCTTCCTCTTAACGGTGTCAACGTCTCGCTGGACGCTCTCAACAGCCTGCTCGGGCGCCGGCGGCGTGGCCTGCTCGATCTGCTTCTTGCCCAGGAGTGCGGCTACGCCGGCCACCAGCAGGAGGACGACCCCTACGATCACTGCGGCAAGCCACGAGTCCACTGCGGTCGCAAGGGCCAGCACGGCGGCGGCGATGAGGGTGGCCGCGCCGAAGAACGCCACGAGGCCGCCTGCGCCGAACATCCCGGCGCCGATGCCGGCCTTCTTGCCCTTCTCCTGCAGCTCGGTCTGGGCGAGCTTCATCTCCTGGCGGACTAGCGTCGCGGTCTGCTCGGAAAGCTGCTTTACGAGATCGCCTACGGACTGATCTCCGAGTTGGTTCGACCCTTGATTGGTCGTCTCTGGCATGGGACACCTCTGTTCTGGTACCCGCAGGGCTTACCCATTCACGTGCCGCTCTAACGTGGGGTCGATGTTGGCGCAGGCGGGCGCGCCCGTCTTCACTTCGAGGCGGCGGCGGCGGTGATCGGGGCATCGAATGCCGGCGGCGGCCTCCCGCGCGGCGGTAGCCGGCGATCAGAGCGAGCGGAGCTCGGTGCCCAGCCGCTTGATGCGCCTCTCGAGCAGCTTGCCCCGGCGGGCCAGCCTGGCACGCTTGGCCCCGCGGGCGCGGCGGCGCGCCCTGTGGGGCGCCCGCAGCGCGCCGCGCAGCTCTGAGACCTTCTCCTTGATCGATTCACGCCGCAGCGCCCGGTCGCCCTCGAGTACCTGCTGCGCCCTCGCCTCCTCATCGGAGAGTCCGCAGACGCGGTTGTGTGGCACCCTCTCGTTCATGAAGTTGTCCGGGTCGGGCGAGTGCTCGAGGCCCGCTAGGTGACCCCACTCGTGCACCATCAGCGAGCACAGCTGGGTCTGGGTGGCCGTCGTCATCGTCTGGGGGGCGATCCTGACCCGGCAGCCGATGCGGTAGCTCTCGGCCGAGGCGCCCAGATTGAGCAGGCTGAGCGGGCCGATCTCGATCCCGACCAGCCCGCAACGCTGCGTGACCGTCGGGAAGACCCCCTTCGCGGTGCGCACGGCTGCGTTC
>DASZCV010000025.1:0-6657 GCA_035942755.1 Thermoleophilaceae bacterium | reverse complement strand
CCTGGCTCGTGAGGTTGCCGGCCATGAAGTTGCCCGAGTCGGTCAGGTCCTTCCAGGTCCCTGCCACGCCCGGCACCTCTGCCTGACCGCCGAGCTTGCCCTCGGTGCCCACCTCGCGGGCCATCGTGGTGACCTGCTCGGCGAACACGCGCAGGGTGTCGACCATCGAGTTGATCGTGTCCGCCAAGGCCGCCACCTCGCCCTTTGCCTCCACCGTGATCTTCTGCGACAGGTCGCCGTGGGCGACCGCGGTGGTGATCTGCGCGATGTTCCGCACCTGGCTCGTGAGGTTGCCGGCCATGAAGTTGCCCGAGTCGGTCAGGTCCTTCCAGGTCCCTGCCACGCCCGGCACCTCTGCCTGACCGCCGAGATTGCCCTCGGTGCCAACCTCGCGCGCGAATGTCGTGACCTGCTCGGCGAAGACTCACAGCGTGTCGACCATCGAGTTGATCGTGTCCGCGAGTGCCGCCACCTCGCCCTTTGCCTCCACCGTGATCTTCTGGGACAGGTCGCCGTCTGCCACGGCCGTCGTGACGTCGGCGATGCCGCGCACCTGGTCGGTCAGGTTGCTCGCCATCAGGTTCACGTTCTCGGTCAGGTCGCGCCAGGTGCCGGAGACGCCCTGCACCTCGGCCTGGCCGCCGAGCTTGCCCTCGGTGCCCACCTCGCGCGCGACGCGCGTGACCTCGTCGGCGAACGAGGAGAGCTGCTCAACCATCGTGTTGACGGTGTTCTTCAGCTCGAGCACCTCGCCCTTGACGTCCACGGTGATCTGGTGGGTGAGGTCTCCCTTTGCCACGGCCGTCGTGACCTCGATGATGTTCCGCACCTGGTCGGTCAGGTTGGTCGCCATCAGGTTCACGTTCTCGGTCAGGTCCCGCCATGTACCCGAGACGCCCTTCACCTCGGCCTGACCGCCGAGCTTGCCCTCCGTGCCCACCTCGCGCGCCACGCGCGTGACCTCGTCGGCGAACGAGGAGAGCTGCTCGACCATCGTGTTCACGGTCGTGCCGATCCGCAGGAACTCGCCCTTCACCGGCTGTCCCGCGATCGTGAGCGCCATCTTCTGCGAGAGATCGCCCTCGGCCACGGCGTTCAGCACTCGACCGACCTCGGTGGTCGGCCGCACGAGGTCGTCGATCAGCGAGTTGATCGAGTCGACGCTGGTCTCCCAGCCGCCTGCGGCCCCGGGCAGCGACGCGCGCTCGGTCATCTGCCCCTCGCGCCCGATGATCCTGGCGATGCGCACGAGCTCCTTCGACATGCGCTGGTTCTGCTCCACGAGGTCGTTGTAGGAGGCGGCGACCTCACCGAGAACGCCCTTTCTGCGCTTCGATAGCCGCACCGAGAAGTCGCCCCGCCGGGCTGCGTCGAGCGCCTCCACCAGTGCCTCGAGCGCGCGCGGGTCTACGGCGCCGTCGCCGGCGCCGTTACGCCGTCCTCCTGTGGAGGATGGCTCCTGCGGTTGTGAGGTGGCTCGTCGGCGTGTGGCCTTTCGCCTGTCGCCGACCGGGCCAGTCGCTTCGGCCATCAAGCCTCCTTCCGTGAGTGCGAACCGCGCAACGGGACAGTACCTATGCGTTTGGCCGGGGGCAAGGGAGACCAACGGAAGTGCGAGGGGCCCGCCGGGCGGGCCGCGGCGGGGGCGCCATCACTGCGGCGAGGTGGGTAGGCAGCGACCATCGGTCACCGCACGGCTCGCTCGCCCGTCTCCGGGGGGCGCCTAGAACCGCCCGCCGGAGCGGCTTGTCTCGACGACTCCCTGCAGGTCTACCGCGTTATCGGCCGTTGGCCGAGAGCGCGGACCGTGCGATCACGAGAGCCGCGACCAGGACCACTGCTGCGCCTATGACAATTGCTGTAACCACGTGCGGGATCCTACCGGAACTGTATGTGTCTGTCACCTAGCAACCGAGCGGCCTTCCGCGTCAGCCGGCGCAGGTGCAGACCGGGCAGCCGCCTCCGCGGGAAGAATCCCAAGGCCATCCAGGATCACGAAGAAGCCGCGCGCGAATGGCGAGCTCTCCGTGCGCCTGCGAACCTCCTCCCAGTCCACCTGCTCGCGAACGGCCCGTGCGAGCCCGATCAGCCCCGATAGGTCGGCGCTGTGCTCGTCCAGGGCGGTGAGCTTGGAGTGCAGGACATCCTCGAGGGCCATCACGCGAACGTCCATCGCCAGCACGTGCAGGTCGCGGCCGCGGGCGATCACCTCGTCGTTGACCTCCAGGCCGCGGGGCTCGAAGATGAGGTCGACCGCGATGTCGCCGTCCCAGGCCTTCAACAGCCATCCCTCCGGTGGCCGCTCGGGTCTCATGCCGGCCGCCTCGAGGGCCGCAAGTGCCCGCTCGGCATCCTCAGGCTTGACCACGAAGTCCAGGTCCTTGCGCTTCTCGGGACCGCCCTGGGCCCACACCGCCAGGCTGCCGGCGAGCAGGAAGGGCACCTCCTCCTGGCGAAGCGCGGCGACCGAGCGCTTCATGCTCGCAACGATGTCCTCAAAGGCGTGGTCTGTCTCGCCCATGCCCGACGGCTACCCGGTCCTCCGGTTTTCGATTCCCCGCCCGGCGGGTAGTGCGAGCCCGTGAACGACGCTGGCGAAGGGCGCGACTGCGTGCGCGTGGCCGCGGCCGGAGACCTCCATTGCCGCGAGGCAAACGCAGCTCACGTCAGGGAGGCGTTCCAGGCGATAGCGCCGGAGGCCGACCTGATCCTGCTGGCGGGGGACCTGACCACTCACGGCGAGCCGTCGCAGGCGGCGTTCCTCGCGGAGGCGTGCGCCGGGCTCGAGGTGCCCGTGGCGGCGGTGCTCGGCAACCACGACTTCCATTGCGCGCGAGCGGAGGAGCTCGCCGCGGCGCTCACAGATGCCGGGGTGGTTGTGCTCGATCGCGCATCGGAGATCTTCCGGGTGGACGGCATCGAGGTGGGAGTGGTCGGGGCCAAGGGTTTCGTCGGTGGCTTCGCCGGCTCGCATCTACCGGACTTCGGGGAGCCGCTGCTGCGAGAGGTCTACCGCGAGACCTCGGAGGAGGTGAATGCGATCGGGCGCGGCCTCACCGCCGTGGCGCACTGCCCGCTGCGGATAGTCCTGCTCCACTACGCCCCGATCGAGGAGACCTTGGCGGGCGAGCCGCCCGGCATCCGCACCTTTCTTGGCAGCTCACGGCTGGCGGATCCGATTCGTGAGCATGAGCCGGACCTGGTGTTGCACGGCCATGCACACGCGGGCTCCTTCGAGGGAGCGATCGGCACCACGCCCGTCCACAACGTGTCCGTGCCGGTGATGAAGCGTGACTTCTGGGTCTTCAGGCTCGAGACCGAGGAGCGCGCCGCCCCACCGATCCACTGACGCCCGGCGCCCGATGCAGCGGGCGGAGGCCAAGCGCCGAGCCAGGCGTTGGCGGCCGCTCAGGCGTGACCGGCGTCTGGGCGCTGGGACTGATCCGCGGCTGCGCCGAGCCCGGCATCGGCCTCGGCGCCTGACTCATCGCCCGTCGGCTGCTCTCTCCCCGCCCCCGGGGCGGGCTCCATGTGGATGACCTTGGTTCGCGTCAGTTCGTTCAGCAGCTCGGGGCCATAGCCGAATCCGCTGCCGCTCACACCGCGCGGCTCAGCGCCCCCGCCGGGCGCTCCGCCCCAGACGCTGTTGATCTTCACGGTGCCGACCTGCAGCTCCCGGCACGCCCGCTGGGCGTTCCCCTGCGAGCGGGTGAGCACGGAGGCGGCGAGGCCGTAGTCGGTGGTCGAGGCCAGCTCGAGCCCCTCGTCGAAGGAGCTCACGACTTGGACCGGAGCGACCGGCCCGAAGGTCTCCTCGCGCATGATCGCCATGGAGCCGTCGACCTCCGTCATGACCGTCGGTGGGTAGAAGCTGCCCGGCGCGTCGGGCGGTTCTCCGCCCGTCAGGATGCGCGCTCCGGCCGCGGCGGCCTCGCTCACGTGGCGGTGCACCACCTCCACCTGCCGGTCGTCCACGAGCGGGCCCATCTGCGTGCTCGGGTCCATGCCGTTGCCCACCGCTATCGACTGGGCCTCGCGCACGAGCGCCTCGATGAACGGCTCGGCCAGCGAGCGGTGCACGTAGATCCGCTCGACTGACGTGCACACCTGTCCGCCGTTGGCGAACGCGCCGGAGGCCGCCTGCTCGGCGGCCCAACCGGGATCGACTCCCTCGTCGATCACGAGGGCGTCCTTTCCGCCGAGCTCGAGCAACGCCTTCCGGCCGAGCTCGGAGGCACAGCTCACGGATATCCGCCGGCCGGTCTCGACGGAGCCGGTGTGGAGCGCGATGTCCACCCCGGGGTGCTCCACCAGGGCCTGTCCGGCGCGCCCGTCCCCGAGCAGCAGGTTCAAGACGCCGGGTGGGAGCTCCATCAACTCCACGAGGCGGGCACCCGAGAGTGGCGTGCGCTCGGACGGCTTGAAGACCGCGGTGTTTCCTGTCACGAGCGCCGCCGCGATCTGGCCGCAGGCAATGGCCACCGGATCATTCCAGGGCACGATCAGAGCCGCGACGCCACGAGGCTCGGGAACCATCGTGTCGAGGGCGTTCCACGAGCCCGCCAGCGCAGCGCCGCGGTGAAGCGGGCCGATCTCGGCGTACTGCTCGATCGCGCCGATCCCTGCCTGCACCCCGGCGGCCGAGTCGGCAAGGGGCTTGCCGTTCTCGCGCGTCTGGATCTCCGCGAGCTCGTCCACTGCTCCCCGCAGGGCGCGGGCCGAGGCCTTGAGTAGCTCGCCGCGCTCGGCTGGGTCCCGGCGCGCCCAGCCTGGAGCGGCGCCTCTGGCTGCGCGCACCGCGGCGTCGGCATCGTCCCGGCCTCCGGCCGGGATCGTGGCGATCGTCTCGCCGGTGGCGGGGTCGACGACGTCGATCGTCTCCGGACCGGTGGCCCCGCGGGCCGAGCCCGCAATCAGGTGGGGACGGACGCCGCTCTCGAGGACCGTCACCCGTTGCCCGTGCCCTCAGTCATCGAGCCTGTCCTTTTCAGGCGGGTCCGTCTTGATCGCCTCGGGGTCCTGTGAAGGATGCGGCTCGCTCGTGCTGGTGGCCCCGGTGGGAGCGTGGGGCTCCTCCCCAAAGGGCAACCCGTCGGGATCGGGCGGATCGCGCGGATCCTCGCGCTGGTCGTATGGATCGGGCCACTCGGTCGGATCCGGCTCGCCGACCGGATTGCTCAGATCGTGGTGAGGGGGCTCAGAAGGATCGGTGGAACCCGGCCCCGGCGGCTCGGGAAAGCCGCTCACAGCCGTACCCGGAGGCGCGGTCTTCGGCTGACCGGTCTTCTTGCGCTCCGGCTCGCGGGGGGCGTCGCTGGGCTGCTCTGGAGATGGTCCTGACATGAGTTGGGCCTACCCACCGATCCCACGGGCAAACCGTTCGATCCGGCAGCTCCCGCGCTTCTGCCGCGAGCCGAAGGCCACCTTTGCGGACGGGCCTTCGACTGAAGCTCGTGCTCTCCTATCGCCGCCGGGCGCGCTCGCAGTTGCGGGAGATGACATCCCTGCGGTCGGCAAGCACGCGGTCACGACCGGTTCCGCAGTTCACCCGGTCGCGCACGCCGTCGAGCGAAATTATCCGGTCGCTGCCCGAGTTGCCGCTGATCCGGTCACCGCCCGAGTTGCCGCTGATGCGGTCACCGCCCGAGCCGCCCGCGATCCGGTCGGCGCTGCTTCCGCCCGAGATCCGGTCGTTGCCAGAGCCGCCGGAGATCCGGTCACGGCCACGGCTGCCGGAGATCAGATCCCTTCCGCTGACACCAAGCAGACGATCGTTTCCGAAGCTCCCGAGCAGCGTGTCTCTGCCCGCGTCGCCTACAACGCGGTCGTTGCCCCGGCCGCCGTCGAGGCGGTCGCTGCCCGAGTTCCCGCGCATCCGGTCGTTGCCGGCGCTGCCGCTCACGCGGTCGCGTCCCGTGCCCGACACCAGCAGGTCATTGCCAAGACCGCCCTGGCCCCGGTCGTTGCCCGTCCCGAGATCCACGCAGTCGTTCCCCGCGAGGGCGTCGACCACGTCGTTACCCGTGCCGGCGAAGATCCGGTCGGCCCCGGTCGTACCGGTGATCGAGTTCGCCGCCGCGGTGCCGCGAATCACGTTTGCCGTCAACCTGGGGCAACCGGGGAACGAGCCCGAATCGCGGTTCCGCGAAGGCTCGAGAGTGAAGGACCCGGCGGAGGTTGCCCTGCCCCCTTCGTTCACGACGGTGACCTTCACCGGCCCGCTGCCCGCGGGCGCGACCGCCGTGATCTGGCCGTAGGAGTCCACTTTGAAGCTCGCCGCCGGCTGGCTGCCGAACAGCACCGCCCTCACGTCATGGGTGAAGCCCTGTCCGGTGACCCTGACGGACGTGCCCTGCCCGCCGGCCGAGGGGCTCAGCGAGTCGATCCTCGGCTCGGGGGTGTAGAGGTCGGCGGTCTTGTAGTCCGTGTTGCCGGCCATCAGGAGCTTGCCGCAGTCGTTGCCGCATGCCGCCGGGTCGGCGGCGAACCTGTCGGGTTCGCTGGACAGCACCACGGTCCGCACGGTGTAGCCGAGCCCGGCAGCGGTGCCGTAGGAGAAGTTCAGCAGGCCGGTCGAAACCCACTCGTTCTTCGCGGGATCGTATGCCTCCGAGGTGTCCCCTCCACTGCTGCCACCCGCGAAGAGCACCTTGCCCG
>DASZCV010000024.1:0-1586 GCA_035942755.1 Thermoleophilaceae bacterium | reverse complement strand
CTGCACTACTGCTCGTCGCGTGGAGGAGGAGCGGGCGCGGTGACGACGTCCCGCCACAGAGCCCAGCGCGCCTGCGGCCCTGGCAGAGCCGTGCGGCCCACTTGCCTCAGTTACGCCGGTCGCACGCGGGACGCCGGTGATCATGATGTCTGCCCGCGACGTGCGCCTCACGAGCGACGCGCGCGAGGCCGCGGCTCTTGCTCGCACGCTTTCGCTGAGCCTCAGTCGTCCTCGTGCACGGGATCGATCTGGAGCACGGTCGTTATCCCCACGTAGAAGCGCAGGGAGTCCGGCCCGGGGCCCTCCGACTCGAGTAGGACCGCCCGGCGCAGCATGCGGCGCTCGAGCACGAAGCTCGCGGTCTCCGCGCGTCCGATACGGAACGCGAACCCCTCGTTGCTCGCCGGGTAGCCCACCTGAGCGAGTTCGCCGCCTGCCGCCAGCTCGCCCTCCAGGTAGGCGAGCACGCCGCGGGGCTCCTCCGACAGGATCGTGACCTCCACCTGGCTACCCATCAGCGCGAGCAGCCGGGTCAGCGCCTTTTCGAAGGTGAGTGTCTTGCGGGTGGCCATCGACCGCCCGCAGCCTAATGGTGCGGCATCCCTCAAGCAGGTCCGAGATCGCGCGCCGTACTGTCCTGCCGCGGCTGCACCGGCCTGCACAGAACCTCCACATAACCCTCGTCCGGGCCTCACATGCTGCCCCTACAGTGAGCGCCATGCCGGCCCGCACAATCGCCGTGGTCGAGGACGAGAGGGTGATCGCGGACGCTGTCGCCGCGCGGCTGCGGGGCGAGGGCTTCGAGGTGGAGGTGGCTAACGACGGTGAGAGCGCCGTCGAGCTCTGCCGCCGGCTACGCCCGGATGCCGTGGTGCTCGATCTGATGCTGCCGGGACTCGACGGCCTCGAGGTGTGCCGCCAGATCCAGCGCGACCGGGCGGTGCCGGTACTGATGCTCACCGCGCGCGACTCGGAGACCGACGTCCTGGTGGGGCTCGGCGTCGGAGCCGACGACTACATGACCAAGCCGTTCAGCATGCAGGAACTGGTGGCGCGCATCCGCGCGCTCCTGCGCCGCGCCGAGCGCGTCGAGTCTGGGCCTCACGCACGCATCAGACTCGGCGAGCTCGAGGTGGACGTCGCCGCTCGCGAGGCCCGGCTGGATGGGCAGCAGGTCGAGCTGACGCCGCTCGAGTTCGACCTCCTGCATCACCTCGCGCGTCGGCCGGGGGTGGTGTTCGCCCGGGAGCAACTGCTGCGTGAGGTTTGGGGCTACCGCGACGGGTCCGGCCCACGCACGGTGGACTCGCATATTCGTGGCCTGCGGCGAAAGCTGGGGGCTGATCTGATCCGCACCGTGCGGGGCGCCGGCTACGCGTTGAGGCGGCCGGCTTGAGTGGCCCGCTCGACCGAGTCCGGTCGATCAAGACGAAGCTCGGCATGGTGATCGTGGCCGCGGTCGGGGTGACCGCGACCCTGGTGGTCCTCGGCGCTCGCACCGGGTTGCCGCTGTGGGTGTGCGGGATCGCCGCCGTGGCCATCGCGCTGGCGATGGTTCAGTTCCTGGCGCGCGGCATGACCGCTCC
>DASZCV010000023.1:0-1940 GCA_035942755.1 Thermoleophilaceae bacterium | reverse complement strand
GTCCTGTCCTGCTGCTCGACGCGGGCGCGAGCGTGGAGGTGCGGCCCGAGCGGCTCGTGCAGTTCGCGCACATGGGCGCGGCGTTCATGGAGAGCGTGCTCGGCGTGGCGCATCCCACGGTGGCGCTGCTTTCCGTTGGCCGGGAGGCGGGCAAGGGCACGGCGGAGGTGATCGAGGCCCACGGCAGGCTGGCAGACGGGCCGCTCAACTTCGTGGGCAACGTGGAAGGGTTCGACCTGCCCGCCGCGGTTGCCCGGGTGGTGGTCACCGACGGGTTCACGGGCAACGTCGCGCTGAAGGTCATGGAGGGCTCGTCGCGGACGGTTCGCAACGCCATCGGGGACGCCGTCCGCTCAGGGGTGGTGCCGCGGATCGGCGGCCTGCTGGTGCGAGGGGCGGTACACCGGGTCCAGGACCAGCTCGATCCCGAGCGCGTCGGCGGAGCGATCCTGCTCGGGATGCGAAAGCCCGTGGTGCTGGCCCACGGCAGCTTCGGCCCCGCCGGCATCGCGGGCGCGGTGCGGCTGGCCCGCCGCGCGGTCGATGAGGAAATGGTGGACCGCACCGCCGCCGCACTCGAGGCCGCGGGCGCCTTGCGATCCGCAGCCGTTGGTAGCGTCGCAGCCAATGATGTCTGACGCCTGGGAGCCCAGTTGACGCCCGAGATCTCGAGCATGGCCCGCAACGAGGTGCTCGAGCTGATCCGTCGCCACCTGGCGGCAGAGCTCGAGGTCGACCCAGACCGGATCCACGAGGGCACTCGCTTCAAGGAGGATCTCGAGGCGGACTCCCTCGACCTTCTCGAGTTGACCGTCGAGCTGGAGGACACCTACAGCATCCGCATCCCCGACGAGGACGCCGCGAAGATCCTCACGGTCGGACAGGCGGCCGACTTCGTCGCCGCGCATGCCCAGGACAACGACGGCTGAGCGCGGCGAGACCCTTGCCGATCTGCTCGAGGGACTGCCGGACGACCTCGCCCGCCAGGTCTTCACGCACGCGTCGTGGGTGGAGCATCGCGCCGAGAGCTACGAGCGGCTTGCTTTCCTCGGGGACGTCGTCCTGAGCCTTGCGGTCTCCACGCACCTCTTTCCCCGCTTCGAGCGCTACGGGGCGGGACGGCTGACGAAGGTGCGTGCGCAGGCCGTGAGCGGAGCCGCCTGCGCCCAGGTGGCGGGCGAGGTCGGGGTACCCGAGCGCTTGCGCGCGAGGGCGCCGGATGGCGAGGGGCGCAGCTTCGCCATGCTCGCCGAGAGCGAGCGCGTGCTGGCCTCGGTGTGCGAGGCGGTGATCGGCGCCGTCTACCTGACCTTCGGCTTCGAGCGGGTGGCGCCGGCCGTGGTCGGAGCGTTCTCCGAGCAGATCGACGAGGCGCTGGAGCATCCCGTCGACTACAAGTCGGTGCTCCAGGAGCGCCTGGCCCAGCGAGCCGAGGTGGTGGTCTACCGGATCGACTCGGAGGAGGGCCCGCCCCACGCGCGACGGTTCGTGGCCGTCGCCGAGGTGGCCGGGGTCGAGGTCGGGCGCGGCGAGGGCAGGACGAAGAAGGGCGCCGAGCAGGAGGCCGCCCTGGTCGCCCTCGACGTGATGGACGCCGGCGCCTGATGCACCTGCGCTCGATCACGATGAAGGGCTTCAAGTCCTTCCCCCACCGGACCAAACTGGACTTCTCTCCCGGCGTCGGGGTCGTGGTCGGGCCCAACGGCTCTGGCAAGTCCAACATCACCGACGCCGTCCTCTGGGCGCTGGGCGAGCAGAGTCCGCTGGCGGTGCGCGGGCAGACGATGAAGGACGTGATCTTCGCCGGCGGCCAGGGCGTGAAGGGCTCCAACGCCGCCGAGGTCGAGGTGGTCATCGACAACGGGCAAGGAGGCGTGCAGAGCGACTTCTCCGAGATCTCGATCGTGCGCCGGCTCGACCGCTCCGGCGAGGGCGAGTAC
>DASZCV010000022.1:0-1937 GCA_035942755.1 Thermoleophilaceae bacterium | reverse complement strand
GGGTGGTGCCCTGGAGCAGCTTGACGTCGACGCCGTTCTCCTCCGCCACGGTCATGTAGAGGGCGAGCAGCCAGGCCGCGGTGGCGTTGATCGTCATCGACGTGTTCATCGCATCGAGCGGAATGCCGTCGAACAGCGCGTGCATGTCCGCCTTGTGCGCGATCGACACGCCGACCTTGCCTACCTCGCCGCGGGAGAGCTCGTGGTCGGGGTCGTATCCCGTCTGGGTGGGCAGGTCGAAGGCGACCGAGAGGCCGGTCTGGCCCTTCTCGAGATTCCTGCGGTAGAGGGTGTTCGACTCCTTCGCGGTGGAGTGCCCTGCGTAGGTGCGCATCACCCATGGCCGGTCGGGCTCCGGAAGCCGCGCCGGGCTCCGCTCCCGGGGTGCCTCGCTGTCGCCTGCCGCCATCCGCCAATTGTATGGTGGCTCGCGTCATGAGCCGCGGCATCGACGTCAGGCACCTGGGCCGTGCGCACGTGATCTGCGCCCACCAGGTGGACGGGATGATCGTTGACCCGGGACCCGCGTCGAGCGTGGACGAGCTACTGGCTGCGCTGGGTGACGAGGCCCCGCGCGCGCTGCTGCTCACGCACATCCACCTCGACCATGCCGGCGCCGCGGGCGTGCTCGCCCGCGCATTCCCGTCGCTCACGGTCTACGTGCACGAGCGCGGCGCACGCCACCTGATCGACCCCTCGCGCCTCCTGACCAGCGTCGAGCGCCTCTACGGTGAGGACATGGAGCGGCTGTGGGGAGAGGTGGCGCCGGTGCCGGCCGAGCGGGTGCAGGCGCTCTCCGGGGGCGAGACGGTGGAGGGGATGCGGGTGGCCTACACGCCCGGCCACGCCTCTCATCACGTCTGCTACCTCCACGAGGACACCGGAGAGGCATTCGTGGGAGACGTTGCCGGCGTGCGCCTGCCGGGCAGCACCTACACGATCGCGCCCACGCCGCCGCCCGACATAGACGTGGAGGCCTGGCTCTCATCGATCGACGAGGTGGAGGGCTGGTCACCGACGGCGCTGTGTCTCACGCACTTCGGCCGCCACGAGGACGTGAGCGGGCAGCTCGAGCGAGCGCGTGTCAGCCTGCGGGAGCGCGCCGAGCTGGCGCGCACGATCGGGCCGGAGGAGTTCGCCCACTTCTCGGAGGCACAGACGCGCGCCGCGGTCGCCGATTCGGAGACGGTCGAGGCGCTGATCCAGGCCGCTCCGCCCGACACATTGGGGGTGGGTTTGCGCCGCTACTGGGAAAAGAGGGGCGCATGAGCCCGTCCACGGTCGAGAAGCCCCGCCTCGACGGCCCCGGCAGTGGCCTCGGCGGCAACTGGCGGGTCATCGTGCTCAACGACAACCACAACACCTTCGAAGGGGTAGCGGCAGCGCTTGCGGGCATAGTGCCGGGGATAACGCTTGCGCAGGGCAAGGCGATCGCCGACAAGATCCACAACACCGGCCAGGCGATCGTCTGGACCGGTGACAAGGAGCTGGCCGAGCACTACTGGGAGCAGCTGAAGGGCGCCGGGCTCACGATGGCCCCGCTCGAGCGCGGCTGACCGGCGGCGCAGGCGGGTCGGAGGCCGCCTAGCCCTCGGCGGCGTTGGCGGTCTGCGGGGCCGGCTTCGGAGCCAGCGATCCCATGCCCGCGATCAGGTGGTAGGTGGGCAGGATCGGCACCTGGAACAGGCCGACCGCCTCGGCGCGAACTTCGCCGATCTCATCGGAGTACCAGTACCGTTCGAAGTGCTCCTTGGTGGGAACGAACGCCCACTGGTTGAAATCGAGCAGGCCGTCCTTTGCCCGGAAGAACGCCCAGCCGGTTGCGCCATAGTCGAGCACGGCTTCCGCCGCGGGGAGCCAGATCTCCTCGAACCGGTCGCCGCGCAGGGCGTTTGCCACCCACTTGACGTGAACGGCGATCCCCGGGTCGCTCATGC
>DASZCV010000021.1:0-11217 GCA_035942755.1 Thermoleophilaceae bacterium | reverse complement strand
GTCGGGGGCAACGACCGCATCTCGGCCGGACGCGGGCGCGCCCGCGTCAACGCCGGCGCGGGCAGAGACCGCGTCTCCGCCGGCAGCTCGAACGACCGCGCGTCGGGCGATCAGGGCAACGACCGGATCAACGGCGGCTCGGGCAGCGACTCGCTGAGCGGCAACTCGGGCGATGACCGGATCAAGGGCTCTACCGGCAAGGACCGGCTCTCCGGCGCCGCGGGCAAGGACCGCCTCGACGCGCGCGACGGGCGCGGCGGGGACCGGATCGCGTGCGGCATCGGGCGCGACAGCGTGATCGCCGACCGCGGCGACCGGGTCGCGCGCGACTGCGAACGGGTGACCCGCAGAGGCTGAAAAACCCTGGGCAAAGTGCAGTGCTACGGGTGCGGGTGCGCCGCCGGGGCTCCTGAGGTCCTGTGGCAGCGCCGCGGGCGAATGCTGATCCTGCGGGCCGGGACAAGCCGCCGGCCGTCTCGGTGGCCTCGCTGGCCGGCGTGCTCGCCCCTTGCGGCTCAACCGACGCCCCTTCGCCTTGTCCTCGTCCGGCGGGTGGTCTCACCTCGCCTGACGTTTGCCACGACGCCGGGGTACCCGGGTCGATACGCGCAAACCCTCCGCGGCGTTTGCCCTCCCTCCGGCCGGGAAGCCCCTGGCCATGCTCGAACGCGACGCAGCGGAAGGCATCCACCGGGTGGAGGACGGCTACGTGAACTTCTTCCTGGTCGAGGACGGCGCCGCGGTCACCGTCGTGGACGCCGGGCATCCGAGTTCATGGGGACCGTTCCAGCAGGCGCTGCGGGAGATCGGAAGCAAACCGCAGGACGTGGAGGCCCTGGTGCTGACCCACGGCCACTTCGACCACATGGGTTTTGCCGATCGCGCCCGCCGCGAGCTCGGTGTTCCGCTGTGGACCCATCCCGAGGAGGTCTCCGTGGCCCGGCACCCCTGGCGCTACGACCACGAGAGGAGCCGGCTCCCCTACCTGCGCAACCCGAGCTTCGCCCGCGTCTTGGCGTCGATGACCGCCTCGGGTGCGCTGTGGGTGAAGGGCACCGACGAGGTGAACACGTTCGAGGCCCCCAACGGGCACCTGGACGTGCCCGGCCGGCCGCGGCCGGTCTTCACCCCCGGCCACACGCACGGCCACTGCTCCCTGCACTTTCCGGACCGCGGCGCCGTCATCACCGGGGATGCGGTGGTCATGCTGGACGTCTACACCGGGCGCACGGGCCCGCGCATCGTCGCCGGGGCAGCGACGGCCGACAGCGCACGTGCGCTCTCCTCGCTCGAGGCCATCGCGAGCACGGGCGCCCAGACCGTGCTCCCCGGTCACGGCGACACCTGGCGGGACGGAGCGCGCAAGGCGGCGGAGCAAGCGGCGGCAGCCGGCCCCTCGTAGGCTCCTGGTCAGGGCGAGCGGTCGGGCGCCCGCGCGGGTAGAGTCGGCCCGGTGGCAACTGGGAAGCGCTTGGTGGTGTGCTGTGACGGGACCTGGAACCGCCCCGACCAACTCGACCGCGGTGTCGCCGCGCCGACGAACGTCTCCAAGCTCGCGCTGGGAGTGGCCCGCGAGGACGGCGAAGGTGCCAGGCAGCTCCTCCACTATCAGCAGGGGGTAGGCACCCGGGCCCTCGAGCGCCTGCGTGGGGGTGCCTTCGGGGTCGGTCTGTCCCGCAACGTGCGCGAGTGCTACCGGTTCCTGGTCGAGAACTACCAGCCGGGGGACCACCTCTACTTCTTCGGCTTCAGCCGCGGTGCCTTCACGGCCCGCAGCACGGTGGGGCTGGTCCGCAACTCAGGGATCCTGCGCCCCGAGCACGGCAACCGCGTGAACGATGCCTACCAGCTCTACCGGTCCCGATCGGACCGCACCCATCCCAGGGGGATCGAGGCCGAGATCTTCCGCCGCATGTACTCGCACGAGCAGTCCGACATCCACTTCGTGGGCGTATGGGACACGGTCGGCGCCCTCGGCATCCCGATCGACGGGCTGCGGCTGCCGCTGCTGGAGAAGCGCTGGGGGTTTCACGACACCACCCTCAGCAGCAGCGTGCGCCGCGCCTACCACGCGCTCGCGATCGACGAGAAGCGAAAGCCGTTTCGCCCGACCCTCTGGGAGCAGAGGGACAGCGCCTCCGAACAGGTTCTCGAGCAGGTGTGGTTCTCCGGCGTGCACTCCGACGTTGGCGGCGGCTACCGCGAGCCGGAGCTTGCCGAGGTAGCGCTGCTGTGGATGGTCGAGCGCGCGCGTGAAAGCGGGCTGGCATTCGAGCCCGACCACTTCTCGCCCAAGGGTGGGCCGATCGACCCGGAGGCCAGGCGCGTGGGCGCCCAACTGGGGCCGGACGCCCTCGGCACGATGCACGAGTCGCGCAAGGGGTTCTACAAGGCGCTCCCCGCCCTCCTCCGGTCGATCACCGAGGCGGACGGGGCAAGCGTGGCTTCGAGCGCCGTCCGGCGGCGCAAGGAGGTCACCGGCTACGACCCGCCAATGCTGGTCGACTACCTCGACGCCGGCAATCCAGTCACGCCTGTGAAGGACACCCCCTCGGGTGGGTGAGGCGAGCGCATGAGCGTTCGGCAGATACGAGGCGACGCTGGCCCGTGCACGGCACAACCTCACTGCCGGGCGCGTCAGCGGATCAGCGTCGGCGCTCCCACTGGCACGCGTCGGTACAGGTCGATCACATCCGGGACCCTCATGCGGATGCAGCCGTGTGAGGCGCGCGAGCCGATCGACCACGGCTCGGCCGTGCCGTGGATGCCCACGCCGCTGGCGATGCCCAGCCAGCGCGCCTTGAGAGGGTTGTCGGGCGCTCCGCCGGGCACCGTCCTGCCCGCGTAGGAGCCGGCCCACGGCCGGTTGGGTGCGTGCCACGCCGGATTCACCTGCTTCGTGCGGATCTGGAAGAGGCCGGTCGGCGTGTCGTAGCCGGCGGCCCCGACCGCGATCGGGTAGCTCCTGTCGTAGCGCAGCCGCTTGAAGAGGCGCAGGCGAAAGCCACCGCGGTCGATCGTGACGACGGTGGGATAGCGCCTCGCAAGGCCGCGGTAGGTCACGGCCGGGCGCAGCCTGCGCCTTTGTCCGGTGACGGCGCGCCTTGCCCTCGGCTCGCGCAGTACGCGCGCGATGGCGGCCCGAAGCCGGTACTCCACGAGCTTGCGCCCGCCGTAGGAGCGACGCCTGACCATCCGGCGCACGGTGATCCGCAACGTTGCGTTGCGCGGCGCGACGTACACGCGGCGAGCGAGCCCCGAGACGTAGCCGCGCAGGCGCTTGTGGCTGAAGCGGACGACCACCGGCACGAAGACGGGCTCGCCCAGCTCGGGATCCACACCAAGGCCCGCCTTGAGCGCGCGCCGGGCGGTGCGGGCGGCGTCGAAGCGCAAGCCCAGGCGTCGCGGTCGCACACGGAAGCGCTTGCGGGCCACCCGCACGGTGATGGGAGAGCGCAACCTCGGGCCGAGAGCCGTGGTCAGCTTGGCGGTGGCCTGCTCGACGGTCAGGCCCCCGACGCCCACGCCGCCGGCGCGAACGCCGGTCGCGATGGTGGGAGCCGGCTGCGGCGCCACCCCGGGAGCAGGTACCGGGGGAGGCTGCGACTGGGCCGCCGCGGGCCAGGCCGAGGTCACGAGGAGAGCCGCCGCAGCCACTCCGGTCGCCAGCTTGCGCATTGCTCAAAGGTACCGCTGCCGGGGACAGGCGCGACCGGACCGGCGAGACGGACAGCCCGCACGTGCTACCACTTGTCTGGCTCTGCAGCCGAGGGAAGGCAAGGATGTCAGCGGCAGACAGAACGGCTCTCAGAACCCCGGTGCCCAAGACGCGCCGCCCGCTCGCGCTCGGCTCGGCACTGATCGCCACGCTCGCCTGTCTCCTGCTCGCAGCGGGCGCCGCCGTGGCGCGCGGGCCGACGGCGAGCGTCTCGCTCGGGGACAGCTTCATCTCCGGCCAGGCCGGGCGATGGCAGGGAAACAGCACCGACGCGCTCGGCAGCCGCGCTGGCACGGACCGCGCCTGCGTGGCCACCCCCTTCGGCTGCAGGTACGAGAAGGGCAGGGTGTACCTGGGCGGAACCGCCCCGCCGGGGTGTGCCCGCTCAGACGTCGCAGAGATCCTGAGCGCCCAGGTCGGCGTGCGCACGGAGATCAACATCGCATGCTCGGGGGCGCAGACCAGCCAGATCTTCCGCGGCTCGAACGGCGGGCGCCGGTTCAAGGGCGAGGCACCACAGGCCGACCAGCTCGCCCGCATCGCCAAGGACCACACCGTGAGGCTGATCACCCTTTCGATCGGTGGCAACGACATCGGCTTCGCGGACACCGTGGTGGCCTGCGTAGCCGCCTATGCCACGCGCGCGCGCCCGTGCGCGGCTCGCATGCAGGCCGCGATCGACGCCAAGCTCCCCAAGGCAATGGCGGGAGTGGCAAAGGCGATCGGCGAGATCCGGTCCGTGATGCGCTCTGCGGGCTATCGGCCGTGGGACTACAGGCTTGTGCTTCAGAGCTACCCCTCCCCCGTTCCGCGTGCCTCGGAGAACCGCTATCCGGAGATCGGCGTCGGGCGCGCCTTCGTCGGGGGCTGCCCCTTCTATGACTCCGACCTGGATGCGTCGCGCGACAAGCTGGTACCGCTGCTCGACGACAACCTCCGCGCGATCGCGCTGGCCACGGGGACCCAGTTCCTGTCACTGAAGGACGCCTTCCAGGGCCGTGAGACCTGCGCGAGGACGGCGCAACTGGCGGACCGGGCAAACCCCCCTTCCCCGGCGCGAAGCGAATGGACGCGCGCGATCGGCATCGGACCGATCCTTCAGGGGGAGGGAATCGACGAGGAGGCACACCCCAACGCCTACGGGCAGCAGGCCCTCGGCCGCTGCCTGACGCTGCTGTCCAGTCGCCGCACGGGTAGCTGGGGTTGCAGGAACACGCCGGGAAAGGGGACCGACTCGATGGTCCTCTCGCGCGTCTCACCGCTCCCCGAGCGGTTCCGCATGCGCCTGCGGGTGTCGCCGCGCCGGGTCGTGGCCGGCAGGCGCAGTTGCCTTCGGATCCGCGTGCTCTCGAGCGGTCAGCCCGTGGAAGGCGTCACGGTGCAGCTGGGCCGCTCGCGAGGAAGGAGCAGCTCCGACGGACGGCTCCGGAGGTGTGTACGACTTCGCGCCCGCAGGTACAGGGTGCGGGCTCGGCGCCAGGACTTCCGACCGGTCTCTGTGATCGTCACGGCACGCCCGCCGAGGCGCTGACCTCCCACGTGATGCGATAACGTATCGATCGATACGAGCAATCTCGGGGAGGGGCCATGGCCGAGACGAGACGTGTACTGCTGGTGGCCAATCGCACGGCCATGACTCCGGCTTTGCGTGATGAAGTGCGAAAGCGCGCGGCGGAGGGCGACACCAGCTTTCACCTGCTGGTCCCGGCGCACCCGAGCGGGCTGCACCGCGTCGTCGACCCCGAGGTAGCCGGCCGCGAGGCGGCCCGGAAGCGTCTGGAGGAGGCACTCGAGGCACTCGGCGAGGCAGCCGGGTCGTCGCCGGTCACGGGCGAGGTTGGTGACGCCGACCCCCTCGCGGCCATCCAGGACGCGATCAACGCGAGGGGCTTCGACGAGGTGGTGATCTCCACGCTGCCCAAGCGCATCTCGAAGTGGCTGCACCTCGACCTGCCGAGCAAGGCTCGCGGGCTCGGGCTGCCGGTCCCCCACATCGAGTCGATGCCGGCGGGCGAGCCGGTGGCCGCGTAGCGGCTGAAGGCGCCTACCGGCTCGCGGACAGTTTGCGGCGAATCTTGATGTCGCCAAGGAGGCACCCCGGGGGTCCGGCGGTGATCACGGTGATCACCGGGAACCACCATCCCCAGAAGCCCTTGAGCGTGCCGCGCACCACGAGCGCCACGAGGATCAGGAACCCTGTGCCGTGAAGGGGACCGAGGATGTTCACCGTTCCCTCGTCGTGGTTCAGCGCGGCGATCACGAGCGGCACTAGCAGCACCGCATCGACCACCGCAACGATGCCCACCACGTTCAGCGCTCGGCGGATGTCCTCCGTGGTGGGCACTAGCGGACCAGCTCGGGTGCGGCTCGCCCGGGAGGATCGGCGGTGCTGCAGCGGGCCGGTCTCATCCTCCCCATGTCTATCCGGCGGTGAGGGCCGCGTCCATAGCTTTTTCGGAGGATCCCATAGCCGGTGCCCGCGGTGGTTGCGCTTTGGGCGCGCTGCGCCTGAGCCGCAAATAGCGGTAGCATCGGGCTTGATGGGGACAGAGGCGCCGACGGGGATCACGCGACTCGCTGGGTCCCCGCCGATAGAAGTCCGAGCCCCAGGGGTGCGCCCCACATTCGATGTATAGATGCCTGCGAGAGATAGGTTGAGGGTATGGAAGCCGTAACCGCCGGCGAGTCGGCCACTCGCCACAAGTCCGGACTGCTGCTGGCGCGGCTCGAGCACACCGCCTTGGCCGCGACCCGCGAGGCGGCGATCGCCTGCCAGGAGTTCGTGGGCTCCGGGGACGGCAAGGCGGCCGACGGCGCCGCCACCAACGCCATGCGCACCGAGTTGGCGGCGGCCCCGGGAACCGGCAGGGTGGTCATCGGCGAGGGTGAGAAGGACGAGGCCCCCATGCTCTTCAACGGCGAGTCCGTGGGCGAGGGAGGCTCCCTCTCCTTCGACATCGCGGTGGATCCGCTCGAGTGCACGAGCCTCTGCGCGGCAGGCATGCCCGGGGCGCTCACCACCATCGCGATGGCCGAGACGGGCTCGATGTGGGAGCCCGGCCCGGCGTTCTACATGGACAAGCTGCTCGGACGTGCCGAGGTGCGTGATGCGATCGACATCAACGACACGCCGGAGGCAAACCTCGAGCGTGCGGCAGAGGCGTACGGGAAGGCGATCACCGATCTGCGTGTGGTGGTGCTCGACAAGCCGCGCCATGAAGACCTGATCGCCCGCCTCCGCGCCGCTGGGGCGCACGTGTCCACCCCGCCCGACGGCGACGTGGGCGGCGCGCTGCAGGTTCTGCTGCCGAGAGGCGACGCCGACCTGCTGATGGGCATCGGCGGGACCCCCGAGGGAGTCATGACCGCCTGCGCCGCTCGGGCCCTCGGTGGTGTGATGCAGGGCAAGCTTGCTCCACAGAAGGACGACGAGAGGCAAGCACTCGAGGGAACGGACCTCGACCACGTGCTCGAGCTCGAGGAGATGGTGAGCGGAGAGGCATTTTTCGTGGCCACGGGCGTCACCGGAGGACTGGTGGCCGCGCCGCGCCAGGAGGACGGCTGGAATGTGACAGAGTCGATGGTGGTCGCCGCCGGCTCGGTGAAGCGCGTGGTAGCGCACACCGCGCCCACTGACGGGAACGCAAACGATGGAGGTACCGACTTATGACAGACCGGCGAGAAGAGCTCGAGGAGACGGCAAAGGCGATGGTCGCCAAGGGACAGGGGATCCTCGCCGCCGACGAGAGCACCGGCACCATGACCAAGCGCCTCGAGGGCGTGGGCGTGGACTCGAACGAGGACACCCGGCGGACCTTCCGCGAGCTGCTCGTGACCACGCCGGACGCCGGCGAGAAGATCAGCGGCGTGATCCTCTACGACGAGACGATCAAGCAGAAGACCTCGGACGGCAAGCCGTTCCCGGAGATGCTGAAGGACGTGGGGATACTGCCCGGCATCAAGGTCGACACCGGCGCGAAGCCGCTGGCCGGCTCCGACGGGGAGAAGGTCACCGAGGGCCTCGACGGACTGCGAGAGCGGTTCGAGGAGTACAGGGACCTCGGTGCGAAGTTCGCGAAGTGGCGCGGCGTGATCGACATGGGCGACGGCAAGCCGACCGACTACGCCATCCACGTCAACGCGCACGCGCTCGCGCGCTACGCCGCGCTGGCGCAGGAGGCCGGGATCGTGCCGATCGTGGAGCCCGAGGTGATGATGGAAGGCGCCCACGCGATCGACGTCGCGGAGGAGGCGACCGGCAGGACGCTCAGGGCCGTCTTCCGCGAGCTCGAGCTCCAGCGCATACACCTGCCCGGCATCGTGCTCAAGCCGAACATGGTGATGGCCGGCTATGACAACCCGGACCAGCCGAGCGTCGAGGAGGTTGCCGAGCGCACGCTCAACCTCTTCCGCGAGGTAGTGCCGGAGGAGGTGCCCGGGATCGCGTTCCTCTCGGGCGGCCAGAGCGATGAGCAGGCGGCGGCGCACCTCAGCGCCATGAACAAGATCGGCAACGTCCCGTGGGAGCTCACGTTCTCCTATGGCCGAGCGCTGATCGGCTCGCCGCTCAAGGTGTGGAGCGGCGAGGCTGACAACGTCAAGAAGGCGCAGGAGGCCTTCGCCCATCGCGCGCGCTGCAACGCCGCGGCGCGTCAGGGTGAGTACTCCGAGGACATGGAGAAGGAGCTCGTGGCGTGACTCGAGCCCTCGTGCGTTGATTGACGTAGCGTTCATTCCCTCGGAGCTCGAATCCGCCGACGTAGCCGTCGTGGTCGACGTCCTGCGTGCAACCACCACGGTGGCCGCCGCCCTCGCGGCGGGTCACGAGCGGGTGCTCTGCTGCCAGGACGTGGAGACGGCCGAGCGCCTGCGCGAACCGGGCCGCCTGCTGGCCGGCGAGCGCGAGTGCGTGGCCATCCCCGGCTTCGATCGCGGCAACTCGCCGCTCGGCTTCGAGGGAACGGGGGCCGGCGACATCGTCCTGAGCACCACCAACGGCTCACGTGCGATCGTCGCGGCGGCGGAAGTCGGCGGTGAGGTCGTGCTGGCCTCGCTCGCAAACCTGGAGGCAGTGCTCGAGGGCCTGCCGGCGGATGGCGTCGCGGTGGTCTGCGCGGGCACCGACGGCGGGATGGCGATCGAGGACGTCTACTTGGCGGGCCTCATCGTCTCACGCCTGGAAGGCGAGAAGACCGACGCCGCCTTGATCGCCGCGCGCATGGCGGCGAGCTTCGCGGACCACGGCGAGGCATTGAATTCAGGGAGCAACGCGCGCGTGCTCCGAGAGACGGATCAGGAGCCCGATATCGAGTACTGCGCCCGCGAATCCATCCTCGACGTGGTGCCGCGCGTGACCGACTCCGCGCCGGGTGTCGCCACGGTATCGGCCGGGGCGCGGGGCGCGTCAGCACCCTCCGCTTCGATAGCAACCAGTCTATGAATGACCATGAAACTCTTACTTGATCTTATATGTACGGGGTGTACGCTGCGTGCACTCGACGACCCGACGCAAAGGTAGGCATAGCTAGGCGATGGCCAATGAGAACGGCAACAAGGAAGAGAAGAAGGACCGCTGGGCAGCAGGTGTAACGCCCTATGCCGAGATGGGCTATTGGAACGCCGACTACGAGCCCAAGGACACCGACATCCTGTGCGCGTTCAGGATCACGCCGCAGGAGGGCGTCGACCCGATCGAGGCCGCCGCAGCGGTCGCAGGCGAGTCTTCGACCGCGACCTGGACCGTCGTCTGGACCGACCGCCTCACGCCGCACGAGCACTACCAGGCCAAGGCCTACTCGGTCGAAGAGGTCCAGGGCTCGGAGCCCAAGCAGTTCATCGCGAAGATCGCGTATGACATCGACCTCTTCGAGGAGGGCTCGATCGCCAACCTCACCTCGTCGATCATCGGCAACGTCTTCGGCTTCAAGGCGCTGAAGGCGCTGCGGCTCGAGGACATGCGGATCCCTGTGGCCTACCTGAAGACCTTCCCGGGGCCGCCGCACGGGATCGTCATGGAGCGCGAGTACATCGACAAGTTCGGGCGCCCGCTGCTCGGCGCCACGCCCAAGCCCAAGCTCGGCCTCTCGGCCAAGAACTACGGCCGCGTCGTCTACGAGGCGCTGCGCGGCGGCCTCGACTTCACGAAGGACGACGAGAACATCAACTCGCAGCCGTTCATGCGCTGGCGCGACCGCTACGTCGCTTCGATGGAGGCCGTCCACCGCGCGTCGGCGGCCACCGGTGAGGTCAAGGGCCACTACCTGAACGTCACCGCCTCGACGATGGAGGAGATGTACAAGCGAGCCGAGTTCGCCAAGGAGCTCGGCAGCATCATCATCATGCAGGACCTCACCGTCGGCTATACGGCGATGTCGTCGATGTCCAAGTGGGCGCGAGACAACGGCATGATCCTGCACCTCCACCGCGCGGGACACGGAACCTACACGCGTCAGAAGACGCACGGCGTGAGCTTCCGCGTGATCGCCAAGTGGTGCCGGATGCTCGGCGTCGATCACATCCACGCAGGCACGGTGGTCGGGAAGCTCGAGGGCGACCCGGGGATGATCAGGGGCTACTACGACACCTGCCGCGAGCGCTACCTCAAGACGGACCCCGAGACGGGGATCTACTTCGACATGGACTGGGCGTCGCTGGCCAAGGTCATGCCGGTCGCCTCGGGCGGGATCCACGCCGGCCAGATGCACCAGCTGCTCCACTACCTCGGTGAGGACAGCGTCCTGCAGTTCGGCGGCGGAACGATCGGGCACCCGCAGGGCATCGCGGCGGGCGCCACCGCCAACCGCGTGGCCGTCGAGGCGATGATCAAGGCGCGCAACGAGGGCGCCGACTACCTCAACGACGGGCCGGACATCCTCCAGGAGGCGGCCAAGGGCGTGCCGGAGCTGAAGGCCGCGCTCGAGGTGTGGAAGGACATCACCTTCGAGTTCGAGTCCACGGACCCCGCGGACGTCACCTCAGAGCCGACGCCGAAGACTTCCTAGGGCCGCTCAGAAAGGCAAGGAGACACCATGAGAGTCACACAGGGAACCTTCTCGTTCCTCCCGGACTTCACGGACGAGGACATCGAGAAGCAGATCAAGTACGCGCTCGAGAACGGCTGGGCGATGATGGTCGAGTACACGGACGACCCACATCCCCGCAACTCCTTCTGGGAGATGGGGAGGCAGCCGGAGTTCGACGTCGACCCGGACGACACCGACGCGGTGATGAAGGAGATCACCGCCTGCCGCGAGGCGTATCCCAACCACTACATCAAGCTGCAGGCATACGACAGCTCGCTCGGGCGCCAGAGCGTCCGCCTGAGCTTCATCGTGAACCGGCCAGCTGAGGAGCCCGGCTACCGCGTCGTGCGCGCGGAGAAGCACGACCGCAGCGTCCAGTACACGGTCGAGCCCTACGTGCACCAGGACCCGATCGGGAGTCGCTACTGCAACGAGGGCAACCTGTCCTCCGAGCTCGATCCGGCCGCCGTGCAGGAC
>DASZCV010000020.1:0-2583 GCA_035942755.1 Thermoleophilaceae bacterium | reverse complement strand
CTGCCGGGCCGCGACACGCCGATCGTCATGCCCGGCAACCACGCCGTGCTGGACACGCCAATGGCGCCGCCCTTCCCCGAGGACACCGAGCGCGTGGTGTTCGGCATGGGCTGCTTATGGGGTGCCGAACGGATGTTCTGGCAGCTGCCCGGCGTGTACACCACGGCCGCCGGATACGCCGCCGGACACACGCCCAACCCCACCTACGAGGAAGTCTGCAGCGGGCGCACCGGACACAACGAGGTAGTGCTCGTGGTCTTTCGCCCGGCCGAGATCTCCCTCGAGGACGTCCTGCGCACCTTCTGGGAGGGACACGACCCCACGCAGGGCATGCGCCAGGGAAACGACGTCGGCACCCAGTACCGCGCGGGCATCTACACCACGACCGACGCCCAGCCGCAGGCCGCGCTCAAGTCGAAGGACAGCTTCGGCGAGGCCCTGAAGGCGGCCGGACACGGAGAGATCACCACGGAGATCGTTCCGGCCGGCGAGTTCTACTACGCCGAGACCTACCACCAGCAGTACCTCGCCAAGAACCCCGGCGGCTACTGCGGGCTGGGTGGCACCGGCGTCTCCTGCCCCGTCGGGCTGACCACCGGCTAGGCGGCCGCCCCCGCCTCAGTTCATGCGGGGGTCGATCGGCATCGTGGCCATCAGCGCGAACTTGCCGCCCTTGCGCTGAACCACGTCTCGCCACAGGTCGTCCGGGGCAAAGGCGTCCTCCGGACGCGCGGGCGTGACTATCCATGCGTCCTGCTCCATCTCGGCGTCGAGCTGCCCGGGCGCCCAGCCGGCGTAGCCCGCGAAGACCCGCAGGCGGCGCAGCGCGGGCTCCGGGCGGTCCGGGTCGAGCACGCCGATGCTGCCCGTGACGTGCGCCCCGGCTTCATCCGGATCCTCGAAGTCTCCGAGCGCGATCACCGTGTCCGGCTCGACCGGGCCACCCGCGTGGATGACGTCGTCGTCGTCGGTCATCGGGGCGAGCGTCGGCACGACCTCCTTCACCTCCGCATCGGTGCGCCGGTTGAGCACGATGCCCATCGCGCCGTCTTCTGAGTGCTCGACGATCAGCACGACGGTGCGCCGGAAGTAGTCGGCGAGCTGCGGCGATGCGATCAGGAGCTTTCCGCGAAGGGACTCGTCCACGGGCCCATTGTGTCAGCGTCGGCGCTCGAGCCACAGCGACAGGCACATGAGGCCCCACAGCTGGCGACTGAGGTCCTCGCGGCCCCCCACGTGATCCTCGAGCACGCGTGTCACCGCGTCGGGGCGCAGGTAGCCCTGCCGGCGAATCAGCTCGGGCGAGAGCACCTCCCGCGCGAAGGGCACGAGCTCACCGCGCAGCCAGGCGGCGGCGGGGATCGAGAATCCCTGCTTGCGCCCATAGGCCACCGAGCGCGGCACGAGCCCGCTCACCGCTCGGCGCAAGAGCCGTTTCTTGCGCAGGCCCCTCACCTTCGCCGCCGTCGGAAGCGCGAGCGCTAGTCCGGCCACGGCCGGATCGAGGAAGGGCACCCGCACCTCGAGCGAATGGGCCATGCTCGCGCGATCGGTCTTCACGAGCAGGTCGTCGACGAGGTAGGTGGCGATGTCGACGTCTTGCAGCCGCGCCAGTGGCTCGGCGCCCTCCGTCTCGGCGTAGCGGGCGCGGTGCTCCTCGAGCGGATGCGCCGAGCCACGGCCGCCCGGCACCAACAGCTCGTCACGGTCTCCGTCCGTGAAGATCTCCTTCCAGCCCTGGTGGCGCTCGAGCGGCGCGCGGTCGGCGGCGCGCACGAAGCGCTTCAGGCGGTAGTCGAGGCTGACCTTTCGCGAGGAGCTCGGCAGCAGCTCCACCACGGGGCGCGCCACCCGCGCGACCCGCGCGAGGCGGCTTGCCAGCATGTCGGCGACGTAGGTGTAGTAGCCGCCGAAGAGCTCGTCGCCCCCCTCGCCCGAGAGCACCACCTTCGCGTGCTGCGAGGCCAGCTGCGAGACGAGGTAGGTGGGAAGCGCCGAGGAGTCCCCGAGCGGCTCGTCGAAGGCGGCGACGAGCTGGGGCAGCAGCTCCGCCGCGTCGGGGCGCAGCACGAGCTCGTGATGGTCGGTTCCGTAGCGCCGCGCCACCGCCCGCGCCCGCTCGAGCTCGTCGAACGAGCGCTCCTCGAAGCCGATCGAGAAGGTCGAGACCGGGCCGGCGCTCTCCTCGGCGGCGAGGGCGGTGAGCGCCGAGGAGTCGATTCCGCCCGAGAGCAGCACGCCCACCGGCACGTCGGCCACCAGATGGGCGCGCACCGAGTCGCGAAGCCGGCCGCGAAGCTCGCCGGCCAGCGCACGCTCGGGCTCGTCACGGACATCGTCGCGGGGCACCGGCGCCGGACGCGCGTAACGCTCGAGCGAGACCTCTCCGTCCTGCCAGATCAGCACATGGCCCGGCAGCAGCTTGCGGGCATCGCGCAGGATCGTCAGCGGGCCCGGCACGGAGTTCGTGGCCAGGTAGGCCTCGAGTGCATCCCGGTCGAGCTCCGTGGACACACACGGAACGCGTTCGAGTGCCCGCAGCTCCGATGCGAACGCGAGTCGATCGCCTGCATGCGAGTAGCA